>CAZNBG010000126.1:1680-8290 GCA_964570915.1 uncultured Nitrospira sp.
TTCCGCATCGCATAGTACCAGGCGATGATTCCACCCCAGTCGTGTCCGATCAGAATGACGCGTTGAACGTGGGCAGCCTCAAGCAACGCAGTCACATCGTCCATCAAGGACTCAATTCCGTAGGCCTCGATGCCGGTCGGTCGTGTCGTGCCACCGTATCCCCGGAGGTCGGGAGCCCAGACCCGGTACCCTGCTTGGGCCAGTGAGGGGATCTGGTACCGCCATGAGACGGCGGATTCAGGAAATCCATGCAGGCAGAGCACCAATCGATTCCCAGTCCCTGCCATAGCGACGTAAAACGATTGCTGATTGGCGGATATATGGCGAAACGATAAGGCCGGTATGCCGGAGAATTTCGGATCCATATTGCGTATCGGCAAAAATTTCGAAATTGCTGGTCAGATCTTCAACGCCTCGCTATGATCGCCAGAATGGAACGACCAAATTGGGTATATTGGCCGGAGCAGGGCAGGTGGCGCGCGCATCCGGAGGGCTGTCCCGATCGCGAAATACAAGCGGCGTCATTCGACGAGTTGCAGTTCAAGGTCCAACAGCTGAGCCGTGATCTCGCCAAAAGCTCTCGAGAGATTCCCCGTATCGAGCCACCCAAGGCAGGAATTGGCCACGTACAAGCGCCACGGTATGTACTCACGCAGGAGCAGGGCAAGTTGCGTGGCTATCTGCAGGGCTACCCCGACTATTCGGCGCAAGGGGAGTCCTTCGATGAGGTGCAGTCCAAGCTTCGCCAGCTGTGCCGCGACTTGACGGCCAGCAAACCTTTCCATCTACGGAAAGTCGCCTGAGATCCAATCCGCTCAGGGCGTATGAGCTCCTCGCATACTCTCTTCGTGGGGAACCAGCCATTTTTCGGTACCAATTGTCCCACAGCATTCGACTATTTCAGGCGATGCCGCACCCGATAGCATCCTGAGAAGGTCCCCCCGGAAGCGAGCCGTTTCAGTCCCCACTCCGGATGATTGAACGCATCACTCGCGCAGGTCATCGGCTCGATGGCGAGCGCAGCTCGTGGTTCGTCTGCAATCGCATCGCCGGTATAGACGACTACCCCGGAAAAGCCGGAATCCATCACAACGTCGATCGCGTGGCCACGTGCGGCATGGCGCAGCGATGCCGTGGCCATTCCCTGCGCATCGCGCTGGAGTTGCACATAGCAATGATTGAAGCGTTGCCGGCCGATCTCACGATAGCGGCGATAGTCCCATGGCGTGCCGGCCACATTCAGAATAGTTCCCGTAGGGACGAGTCGCTCGTTGAATTCCAAATAGCCGGACCCTGGGATCTCTACCTCCGCTTCATCGATCAATGACGTTCCGACCGTGAAGTAGGGATGAAATCCGACTCCAAGGGGGGCTGCCCGTTGTCCTACGTTGTTGACCATAAACGAGCATGAGAGCCCGTGCGCGTCGAGTTCATATGTCACCCGAACCTCAAGGGAAAATGGATAGCCTCGACTGGCATACTGATCGGCATCAAGACGGACGTCAAACATCACCCTGTTTGCCTGAGCGTCACGCACATGCCATGGCAAATTTCGCACGAAACCGTGAATGGCATTGGGACCTTCTTTGTCGTTACATTCCAACTGGAACTGTTGCCCGTCGAACGAGTACCGGCCATTGCCGATTCGTCCGGGAAATGGAATGAGCACGTCACCCTGTCCGCCTCGCTTTTGCTTTCCGCCGGAATAGCCCCACACGATGTCGGTTTCCCGTCCGTCGTCGTCGAGCAAGAGATACCGCCGTAACGACGCGCCCCAAGGAGATACAGCAGCTCGCTGGTGCTGAAAGGATAAGCGGAATTCAGTATCCGGTGGTACAAGCTTCACGGTCAATCACTATAGCATTGCAACGACAAATGGCCAAGGCACGCGCGCCCATCATTCCAAGTACTGCTGATGAGATCATGCGACGGTCATAGCTGCTGCGGTGATATCGCAAGACATGTCCGATGTGACTTACTTCACAAGGAGGTACCGAGTGATCTCCGGTTCCGCAGCCAAAAGCCCGGACAACCGTTGCAGCGCATCCAGAACGTGCGAAGTCGAAAAATGCGCCTGTTCTGTTGCAGGACTTGCCCATTCTTCAACGAACACGAAGTCGGTGGAATCGGAACTATTCTGGAGAAGCGCATAACTCGAGCAGCCTGTTTCCAGACGAGTGGGCTCGACGAGTGCCGACAGGATCTTCCGAACCTGATCGACATGGTTCTCTTTGGCCCGAACGCGAGGGATCACTGGAAAGGACGTGTCCGTCATCATGCCTTTCAGATGGCCGTTGCAGACTAGACCTTGTACTAATCATCGATTCCCGCGCAGCCGGTGCCGAGCCAGCGTCCCGTGATGTCCATATGGGTTTTCCCCATTCCCTGCTGCTCCCTGTCGCTGGTTGCCACGATGCTTTCTGTTGTCTTGGCCTCGATGGTGAGACGAGAATTTGTGGCGGGAGGGCCCGGGCAGATCTGGTCAAGTACCAGTTTGGACGACGATTTCGAGAGCACCTTGATCTTGCATTGCACCTCCTCATCATCTTCTTCCATTTCCTTGATGATACGGTCGTGAGCGACATCCTCTTTTGTGAGGCACGACTGCGCCGTCATCATGTGAGGCTTACCTTCGCGGGATTTTATCATCTGCTCCATTTGAGCACGTTGTTGCGGCGACATTTTCGCCGACATTTCCGGCGAGAGCTTCATCCCCGATGTCACCGTGGTGACCGTCATTTCCCACGCGCCGGGTTTTACATTCAAGGACTCCGCATGCATATCCGGCACTAGTCCTGGACTGAGGGGAACGAGAATAAGTCCCGCTGTTACTACAACTCCAAAGGTACTGAGTGCCACAGTTGTCTTGGGCATAGGCATCTCTCCTTCCAGATGGACTGCATCGCGGCATTGTACTTGTTCCACTCGGACCGGTCTATGGTGAGCGAACGGCGTGTCGAACCAATCAGACAGAACCAGTGTCGTCAGCTCCTGCTGCTGCCCCACTATTCTCCCCTTGACCTGTCTATCGGTTGAGGCGTAGTCTGATCATATCCTTTCACTGCCGCCTCACTCTGGAGGTGGTGACGATGGTTTTCCGTGGAGCATGGTTTCAACGGTTTGGACCTGCCGGGTGTGTGATCCCCACTAGACAGACTCCTGCCTCTGATACTGCGGAATTAACGCGTAGGTGTGCGAGATGCTCTCTGTCTCATGCAGGGAAGTCAGATCGCACGCAGGCGCCTGATGTCACTCAATGGAAAAAGGCTGTGGGAATTCAAAGGGCTCGCGTGGCGGGGCGCGAGGGTGTGACCTATGTCATGGGCATACTGGGGAATCGTGATTGGCCTCGCAGCGTTGGTCGGGATGCTGCTTGCTTGTATGACTATGCTCTCCTCCAACGATGGAGGTAGAGACCGGAAGGGATCGAAGCCAAGTGTCGGGGGATCGGTTGGCGCTGTTCTACCACCATCAGTTACCAGCCGGCGGGGGGCGTAATTGTTTGGTGTCGGCTCGATCTTCGGACATGCAACAGCGTGAGGTGTTGCACGGGTGAGGCTGGAGGCTTCTTGTGTCGAAACTCGACACCAATCGAGCAGATGGACATGAACCTTAGAGAGAGGAGGGAGACATGGGGCCGACGAAGGCGATCGTGAAAGGGCATGCCCTCTACGAGGCGTTGGGGGAAAAATTGATCAAAGATGGATTCGCGAGCCGGCAGGATGTTGAAGCATATGTGAAGCACCATTATCTCGTGTTGCCGGTCGTCGATAAACGAGGGCAGCCGTGGTTGCTCGATGGAAAGCCGGTGTATTGTCTTCGGGGAACTCAGTACGAAACGGTAAACGATGAGAGGGTCCATCTTGCCCGGTGTCCCGATTGCGGTGGCATGGGGGTCCGAACCGACGAATTCGTAGTGGAGTCTGATTGTATCCGCTGCACGGCCTGTGGACATGAGTTCGATGCCAGGCTGGAGATGATGGAAACGTAGCCGGAGACAAGCTGTTCGGCCTGCTGGTGTCAGTTTCAGAGTGGAGTTGTGCGACCCGGGAGAGATCAGGTCTGTCTCCAAGAGACACATTCATGCATTCTATCTCCCGGGCACGCATTCATAAGACGAACAGAGGATCGAATTAGCGCTCCCACCGGTATCCCACGAGAAAGGGCATGACCATCAAGACGCCGAGCGCTCCGAGGGGAACTGTTCCCACGACCATTTCTTGACCGGCCACGTATTCCCGAAAGGAGAGGCCGTGGAGGGGAAGAACAACCCCCCATTGCAGCAGACGCATGAGGCAAAGGTCCACGAGACCCACGCTTAGCCGGATACCTGGAAGGGGAGGCAAGGTGAATCGGTCGATCACCCAGCGCGCTCCCACAATAGTGGCCAGCAGAACGTTAGGGATCTCCATCATCTCGGCCAGCCTCTCGCTGACATGCAGCGCAACCACTTGCATTCGAATTACTTCAAGAACACATCCCGATCCCATCGCGACGAGAAAATAGCTGGCGCCGGCCTTCACGACCTGCATGAGGCCATGCGGTCTCTTGCCGTCGTGCGCCCTATCGGGCAAGGAAGTCATGGGAGTAGTCGTCGCATCGACTTGGTCGGCGGGCACGGGGCTCATGCATAGAGACAGTCGTAGCCGCCTCTGATAAGTCAGTTTAGCGGAAAATCACAGACACCTCCATTCTTCGGTACAAAGCGACGGTCGAGAAAAATCGGCGACGGATGAGGGAACGGACGAGACATCACTCCTGGGGGAGCGATGGCGTTCGGAAGCGACAGACTCCATTCGGCTTCTTGACAGTCAATACAGGATGGAAGGGAGAAACGATCCGGTGGGTGTTTGATAGAGACCGAGGCTCATGAGAGTCATGGGTTGGACCACCCGCAGACCATGTGCCAGGCACCACTGAAATAACTCAATGTTCCGTGTCGGCAGCAAGAAGCCCGGCCCGGTAAAAGCTGATGCTGCGCCGATCAGCGCCTTTAACTCCTCGTTCGTCCGACCGACTGCATGGGCAAGAAATCCAATACCGGTGGCATAGCCGGTAATGCGTCCATCATACTCCACCACAGTTGCCGTCCTGTCAGCAAGAGCATGGGTGAGTTCTCCACACCGATCGTGGCCATGTACAGAGCGACACAGGGCATTGCATGTTTCAAGATCATCCATGTTCGCGTTGCGGACACGATACCCAGGCAGGTCGAATGTGAGGGGTGGCCCCTGCAGAGTGGATAGCGGCTCTCGGGCTTGAAATCCAAGCTTGGTATAGACGGAAAGCGAGCGATTGTGATACGCGGCCTGGACGAGCCGAACACCGACCTGCTGCCGACTTTGGGCACGGTCCAAGACCGTTTGCATCATCCGACGACCAAGAGAGGCGTTCTGTGAACCCGGATGAACGGTGATAGGTCCGACTCCCGCGATGGCGTCACTTTCCCACAGAAAGTTGCTGCACACAATTCGACCATCAAGTTCCCCCACGATCGAGTAGACGTCGGGCCGCGTCAGTATCATGCCATAGAGCCCAATCGCGATGTCGGCCGAGGGAAAATCAGGAGGAAAGCCGTGCTGCTCGGCAATCGCCTTGAAGGCCTCATAACCGATCTGTCCGCAGGCTTGGGCGTCGGCGGGGGTGCCGGGTCTAAAGATCGCATTCATGCTTGGAAGGAAGTGTCAGAGGCGACGGGTTTGACAGTAAGGTGAGCATGTAGGTTTCTATTAGCACAGCGATTACTGGTGTTTCAATGGATGAAGTCGCCTATGGTTCAACCAGAAGCGGCAAGGCGAGCCTTCGCGCGGTCGTTACGAACGGTGGGTTTACGAGATTCCGGCGTGCGATTCAGATGCCGTTCAATCTCGTCCTGGAAGCGCAGCTCCGAAGGCTTGAGAAATGGTTCCTTTCCGATGGCGAGCGTAGAAGGCCCAATTGCCTACTCGATCAGTGAGCGGCGTGGCTATCGTGGACTCAACACCTCTCGCCATACCTCGGCGAGATCGAGCAGCGCTTGGTTCCCATTGCCGACATAGACGGAGCCGTGCATCGTCGCGAGTGTCTTTGGCTTGAGCGCGGCCAAGCGTTTCAGTGTCGCATCCGTCAACGTGCAATACGGCACGTAATTCGCCAGCGGACCTTTTTGATACTCAACGAGGGTGGTCCTGCATCGCTCAATGACATCCGACTCTGTGATGGGTTCCACGTCGCCGTTTTGATGGAAGAGATCCGAGCACAAGAGAGTCCGCTGTGTTTCCTCGAACAGCAATCCCGCTTCCCAACAGTGCGGCACATGCGGCGTCGAAATGAATTGGAAGCGATACCGTCCTGTCTGCAACACTTCCCCATCCGTCATGCCTTTGGCGGGCCGAAGTGAGAGACAATCATCGACGCTCACAAGTTTCCCGAGCACACTGCATACCGCATCAGACTGCGGAGCGTGGGTCTGCCACTCAGGCAGAGTTCCGGACTCGTCGGCTTCAAAATGGCTGAAGCCGATCCATCGTAAGGTTCGAACATCGAGCAGCGACATGACGGCGTCCTTTGTCGCCGGGAACAACGCGCGTGGCCCGGTGTGAAACAAGAGAGGCTGTTCATCGCGCAGGAG
>CAZNBG010000127.1:0-8231 GCA_964570915.1 uncultured Nitrospira sp.
TATTTACAGGCGTAGTGAATCAGCAGACGATTAAATCGCGCGGCAATTTTTATGATACCGTGGTGGCTTAGCCGATGATTCCCGGCACCATGCTCCTGTTTACTGATGAAACACTTCGATTTCAACGAACGGACGACTCGGATTTAATCGGCCATTTGAGCGAGCCAAAAGGAAAGTATCTGGTGATCGATGGCCAACACCGCCTCGCCGGGCTCCACTTTTTCCATGAGAAACATCCCGATCAAAGCGCGCAGGTCGAAGTGCCGTGCCTATTGTTCGACGGGCGGAGCGCGGACTTCGCCACGGAAATGTTCGTCATCATCAACTCCACCCATACCCGGATCAACCGGTCGCATTTGGTCGATCTCTATGAAAAGGTGTCATGGGAAAGTCCGGAAAAGAAATTCGCCGCGAAAGTCGCGAATCTTCTGTACGAAGAGTCGGACTCGCCGTTGCAGTATAAGATCAATCGGCTTGGGGGACGGAGTAAACAAGAAAAGTGGATTCTGCAGTCCGAAGTCTTCAATGAACTGTTAAAGGTCGTGACGGCCCATAAGCGCTGGATGGAGTCGCATCTGGGAATGAAGGCCGATCGGTGTTATGCCCTCGTGCGCGATTACCTGAAGGGGGTGAAGGACGTCATGGGCGAGGTCTGGGGCCAGAATGACCGGTATGCGTTCACGCGTGATGTGACACTCAAGGCGTTGATTCGCGTCCTGGACGACCTGATTGTGGATCGCAAGCTGATCAATGCCTGGGATGAGCAACGCTCCCACAAACCGTTTGCCGAGATCGTTAAGCCCTGGGCGCCTTTGGCGAAGGACTTCCGTGCCGACGGATTCTACGAGCGTTTTCCGGCAAAAGGACAACTTGAGCGGGTTCGGAAGATTCACCAGCGGCTGCTGGATGCGATTGTTGGATAAACGCAGAGGAACTTCCCTGGCCCTTCTCTTGCTGCTTGTCTTCGCAGTTCTTCGGTCCGCTGCGGTGTGGGGGGCTGGAGTTCCGGTAGCGGCTGAAACAGAAAGGTTAGAGGTCGCGGCGGACTCCGGCGGTGGAGTCCGTGCGACGGCGCATGTGCTCTTTCCGGCGAGCCCGGCCGTGGTTCAGGCACTGTTGACTGATTATCCGCATTGGCCCGACCTCTTCGAAGTTCGAATGCGAGTGGCCGAGTTGAACGTCCGAGATGGGGTGGCCACGATCGACCTTCGCATCGATCACCCGTTGATGCCCGGCGAGCACCGGTTGGTCACGGAATCAAGGGCCTTGCCCGATGGCGGGCTGGTGACCGACCTCAAAGGCGGGGACTTCAAGCGCTATCATCGTGTTTGGAAACTCCAGCCGGCCGGGGAGGGCAACCAAACCCGCGCCGATTTTGAACTGATCGTCGAGATTGAGTCGATGGTGCCGGATTGGCTCGTGGCGATCGCCATGCGTCAGGAACTGGAAGCGCATTTTCGTATCGTGAAACAGAAGGCGTTGGAGCAGTCCAAACGGCCGCGAACATGATGTCGCCCTTGGTTCGGAAGCGTATTGGGGCACGCTCGTTGTCCGGCGTCTATGTCATTCTCGATCCCTCGGTCAACCCCCATCATCCTCTGCCGGAGGTCTTGAAGGTGTCGGCCACAGCCGGCGTCACACTATTTCAGTACCGAAATAAGACGGCTTCGATGAAGACCGCCTATGCGGAAGCGTTGGCGCTCAGGAATATCGCAAGGCAACTCGGTGTGTTGTTCATCGTCAATGATCGCTGCGATTTGGCGCTGGCTGTGGGTGCGGACGGAATCCATCTCGGGCAGGAAGATCTGCCACTGAATCTTGCGCGAAACGTGATGGGGCCCGACAAGCTGATCGGCATCTCAACGCACAATCCGGAGCAGGTGTTGGCGGCGACCGCCGGTGAACCCGACTATCTCGGATTTGGTCCGATTTTCACCCCCGGCTCCAAGGCTGATCATGATCCCGTCGTCGGCGTTGCGGGACTGAAGGAGATTCGTTCGCTGACGGCCCTGCCGATCTTTGCCATAGGCGGGATTACACAGGAAAATGTCGAGGAGGTGGTGCGAGCAGGAGCCAATGGGGTGGCGGTCATCTCTGCAATTCTCAAAGCACCGGACATCCGGCAAACAATCAACGACTTCGTTTCGCGAATCCCCGCACCAACGTTGCCAGCTTCTTAATGGCAGCGGATCGGGCAAGATGTTTCGCTGAGGGATAGAAGCGGTCCGGCATGCCGGGTTCGTAGGGGAGTGGGCCAACCAGTGGGACATCGGCCTGTTTGCGGAGGATCTCCAGGGTTGATCGCTCTTGAATGCGTGAGAGAGCCGATCGAACAGGGGCGGTACGATTCAGGACGAGGGCGATAATCTGGATCTTCTTTCGTTGAAGGGCCTCGATGGTCAGCAAGGCGTGATTGATCCCGCCCAATCCCGAGCGTCCCACAACCACCACCGGTAGCCGCAAGCGTTTGATCAAGCTCATGACGTTGTCGTGGCGGGTGATCGGCACATGGATCCCGCCGATTCCTTCGACCACCATGCAGTCATATCGGTTGGACAGCAGACGATAGATTTTTCTGATGGTGTCCGGATTGATGTCCAGTCCGTCGGCCTGTGCAGCGGTAAGGGGAGCAACCGGCAGTTCGAACGAGTAAGGACGGATAGCTCCCAGAGCGTCCTCGCTTTCAATAACGGTTCGAAGCCGCGCGGCATCCGACCGGGTTTCACGTCCTGCGGTGACCCCGGTCTCAATCGGTTTCATCACGCCGACGGCCAGCCCGCGCTTCTTGAGATATAGGGCGAGCGCAGCGGCCACGAATGTCTTCCCGACTCCCGTATCGGTGCCGGTGATGAAGATCCCGCCCTTCATGAGCCGGGTTCACAGGTCATTGCCATGGGAGATCTCTCTTCAGTCAAAGATGTCTGCTGTCGCAGTTCCACACTTGTCCCGACACATCCTTGAGGTGAGCCAAGTGGACGATGGTGCCGACGACTTCTTCGATGGCCGGCGGATGATGCAGCGCATGATCGAGCCAGCCGTGTCCTTCCGGAAACAGGCCTTCGGTCAAGTCGGTCTTTTGCCAGCCCGGTAGGACGAGATTCACGCGGATATTTTGTGCGCCCCATTCGAGCGCGGCCGTTCTCACAAGGCCGATCAATCCGGCCTTCGAGGTCGCATACGCACTCTGGCCGGTCGCGCCATGGAACCCTGTGTGGGAACCGATGACAATGATAGAGCCTCCACCCCGAGCGAGCAACGGCGGCGCCATCGCTCGCAGACAGTGAAACGTTCCCGTGAGGTTCGTGGCGATGACGTTATCCCAGACCTCTTCGGAGTGGCGCAGGAGCAAATCACTTTGTCCGATTCCTGCGTTGCAGATCAAGACTAATGGACCGGACGAACAGCTGGAGAACCTGTTGATCATGCGTCGAATGGATTCAGCTTCTCGAATATCGGCATAGTAGGTATCACCGATTCCGCCGGCTCTGACGACACACTCTAAGCTCGCTTCAGCCGCGGGCTTATTCCGGTAGTAATGGACTCCGACGTACCATCCAATCTTTCCGAACGCCTGACTGATCGCCCGACCGATGCCTCCGGACGCCCCGGTGATCAGTGCAGCCGAATGGGCCATTGCGCCGGTCGGCTGGCCCGTGACAGGAAACGTTGGCGAGGTTGGAGGTTCCATGCAGGAGTGAATTATGCGGGGAGTCACCGCCGAAGGCAAGCAGGAGCGAGGCTCAGAGCCCACCTACTGGCATTGGTGGCTTGCCGCTATCGGGACTCCTGTGGTACCGTCAAAAAACAGTATCTGGAGCACGAAACCATGGTGATAAATGGACTCGCTCTGCGACTGGCTCTGATCGTGGGAATCTGTTTGCTTGTCGGGTTGCACTCCTGGTCCCAGGCGGTCGCGGCTGAAGAGTCGCTCACGATCCCAAAGTCTGAAGAGTATTTTCCTGATACGCTCGGAAGTCGCTGGACCTATCGGGGCCAGATCAGCGAGGGTCCGCTTCAGACTATCGAACTCAAACTTTTTACGAACGTATCGACGGTCTCAGGAACGAAGACGATCAACGGCGCCGCCGTCACGGTGTTCCATGATACCAACCCAGGAGATCATGGGCCATCGGATAGTTTCTATCGACGAGACGCGGTCGGTATTGTGTATTATGGGTCGGAACCCGGGACACCGCTGGAAAAACAGATTACGCCCTATCAGATTTTCCGATTTCCGCTTAAAGTACCGTCTTCGTTTCAACAGTTTGACCGCACCGGGGTCGATTTCGGCAGCGACCTGGATCACGATGGAACCGATGAAAAAGTCGATGTTCAGGGATGGAGTAAGGTGATCGCTCGAGAAACCATCACGGTTCCGGCCGGTACGTTTCAGGATGCCATTAAAGTGGAAGCACGAATGAACATGAAGATTCGTTTGTCGGGCAGCCGACGGACCGTTTCAGGAATCGACGTGATGACGGCGTGGTTTGCGAAGGGCGTCGGCCTTGTGAAATATTCGGAGCGACAAGAATTATCCGCCGTCAAAGAGGACCGCGGCGTCGTGACGGAAATCACGGAAGAACTTGAAGAACACGATATCAAACCCCTGAAAGCCTCATTGAGTCGATTCGAATCCTCGACGGAGGGTATTTTCGCTGATCACTCGGGCAATCATGAACTGGGGCAAATAATCTTCCCCGCCGGCTTTCGCCCCCATCCCTGAGAAGCGATGCCCTCCGAAGGGCTGACGAGAGACCAAGGCGCCTGTAATCGGCCGATTCAAGTAAAGGTTCCCAACATCGAATTCCTCCCGCGCGGTGGCAAGACTGGACGGACTTCTGGCATAGACTCCTCCGGTCAACGCATAGTCGGTTCCGTTTGCCACCCGAATCGCATCGACGAAGCTATCCGCCTTCATGACCGCCAACACCGGTCCAAAGATTTCCTCTTGCGCCAGACGATGGTGCGGTTGGATATCGACAAATACTGTTGGTCCGATGAAATAACCGTTCTGATCCACGGTTCGTTGTACCAGCAGGCGACCTTCCTCCAGACCCAGCGCAATATATCGTTGAATGCTCGCTTGGGCTCGTGTATCGATCACGGGGCCCACCCTGGTGCTTGGCTGCGAAGGATCGCCGACTTCCACGCTCAAGACCGCTTCCCGCAGACGGGCGACAAAGGAGTCATAGACTGCACGATGCACGATGACGCGTGAGCAAGCCGAGCACTTTTGTCCCGCGTAGCCTGAAAATGATGCCATGACGCCGGCGATGGCCTCGTCGAGATCCGCCGTCTCGTCGACAATGATGGCATTTTTTCCACCCATCTCTGCAATCACCCGCTTGACCATGTGCTGACCCGGGCGAACGCGTGATGCTTCGCTGAGAATGCGAAGCCCTGCGGCTTTCGATCCGGTAAACGCGATCGTGACGACGTCAGGATGCGTCACCAGGGCTTGTCCTATTTCCGGTCCACCCGGCAGGCATGTCAAACAACCGGCCGGTACGCCTGCGCCGATCAACATGTCGGTGAGCAGCACGCCCAGGCCAGACGACCGCTCCGATGGCTTGAAGAGGACGGGATTGCCGGTCACAAGCGCGGCCGAGACCATTCCTGTCGGAATAGCGAGAGGAAAGTTCCATGGCGCAATGACCGCCGTCATGCCGCGTGGTCCATAGGTCAGCTGGTTGAGTTCTCCCGGACGGGTCCCTACCCGTGCCGGTTGTGCGAGGCGATCCATTTCACCCGCATAGTACCGGAGAAAGTCGATGGCTTCCGCAACATCGGCATCAGCGTCACGCCAAGGCTTGCCGACTTCAAAGATTTCCCAAGCTGCAAGCTCATAGCGGCGACGACTCATTTCGGATGCCGCTTTGCGCAGAATTTCTGATCGGTCTTCCGGAGCCTTCTGGCGCCAAGCGCTCCATTGTTTCAGCGCGCGTTCGATCACTGTGTCCAGGTCGGACACCGAGGCACTCGGCCCGTGGACCACGATCTCATCCGGTTGCGAAGGATTGCGTGATTCCAGTACCGGGCCGGTCAGTGCTCTGTCCGCACCTCCAGCTTCCCATCGGCGGCCGAGGTGAGATCGAACTGATGCAATCGCCGCCTGCATGGCTTCACGAACCTTGGCCTGAGAAAAGTCACTGTGTGGCTCATTGCTGAACATCTGCGGAGCGCTCACTGATGGACGGTGAACGTTGGCCGGGACAGCCGGTGGGGCAAGCAATCTGGCCAGAGGCTGGGATTCCACATACTCTTTTTGAAGGAACGATTCATTGGACGTATTTTCCAACAGCCGCCGAACCAGATAGGCCATGCCGGGAAGTAATCGTCCGGCGGGAGTATACAAGCGGACACGACGGCCCAGTTTCACCATGGCTTGTTGGAACGGCTCGGCCATGCCGAAGATCATTTGGTATTCTCGGGATTCAGGAGCCAGGCCGAGCGATTCCGCATGGGCTTCTATGGCTGCCAAGGTGCGAAGATTGTGCGTGCCGAAGGCGGGGCGGATCAGGTCGGCGTGTCGAAACAACAGCGGAATCAATCGCTCATAGTTGATGTCGGTATCCGCTTTGTGGTCAAAAAGGGGAACCGGCCAACCGGCTTGTCGATATCGGACGGTGTCCGAATCCCAATAGGCACCCTTGACTAGTCGGATCGTGATCGGTACGCCGCGGGTGCGGACCCAGGCTAGTACGTCTTCGACGTCCTGTTCGGTTTCTCGATGATAGGCCTGCAACGCAAGGCCGGCGTAGGGGTAGCTCCGATAGGCGGGTTCGGCCAAGAGCCGTTTGAAAATCTCCAAGATCAGATTCTTTGTCTCTGCTTGCTCCATATCGAAGATGAGGCCGGCGGCGAGCGATTGTGCCCGGTCTATCAACGGACGGAGGCGCGCGGCGACCGAAGCATAACTTCCATCGGGATCGATTGGATCCAGTCGTGAAGAAAGGGCTGAAATCTTGAGTGAAAGCTGTACGCGCGGAATCGGCCCCAGATGGTCGCGCTCGAGCAACGAAGTGGAGGGCCAGGTGTTGGCTGCTTGTCCAAGCTCGTCCAACGCGTTCAGGCATTGATCACGATAGAGATCGGCTTCCAGTTCGCTGATCGTGGCTTCTCCCAGTAGATCGACAGATGAGGCTCGGCCATCCTTCCAGAGCTGTGACAAGACCGGAACCGCTTCTTCGATTGACGGTCCGGCGATAAAGGTCCTCGCCATGTGTTCGATCTGTTTTCGAATCGACTTGCCGGCGAGACGTGCTCCGATGCCTGTAGAAGCCACTGCCTTCAGTCCCCATTGAAGTCCGAACAGCTCGCTGCCCGACCGACCGAAATACTCTTCGGCGAGCGAGACGACTCGTTCGTCGTCTTGAATGACGGAAAGCACATCGATGAAGTGGAACAATCGTGTCTTGAAGGAGGCATCTTTCATGGCCAGATTGATAGCCGAATGAGACCACCAGTGGCTGTCGAAGAGTGAGGGCGACAGGCCGGCCGAAAGCTGAGCAAGTCGCTCACCGATGCGGACAATAGCTGGCTCAAGTGAAGATGGCGTCGTCATCGAAGCTCCTGAAATACGGCTGCGGTTGACTTCAGTATACATGCCTGACGACTGATGTCCATGGCCTCGATTTCCCCAGTCGGTGATAGTGCGGTGGCCCAACGGACCCATATCATTTCACGCATGGCATCGCTTATTATGATGATGGAGCGAACGTCATAGTGACGGACGGCGCCGTGTGAGGAGAAGCCAACGGTCACGCACAATCGGATGGGAGAATAGGTATGGCAGATGAACATGCTCATGGGGCGCAGCAGCCCCAGACCAAAGATCCATTGATTCCCGGGGTGAAACACGTCATTGCGATCAGCAGCGGAAAGGGAGGGGTCGGCAAGTCGACGGTTGCAGCGAATCTGGCCTGTGCCTTGGCTTTGGCCGGGACGAAAGTCGGATTGTTGGACGCCGATCTCTATGGCCCCAATATTCCCATGATGATGGGCAGCACGACCGGACCGGAACAGAAGGACGGAAAAATTTTGCCGGTCCAGAATTACGGAGTGAAGCTGATCTCCATGGCATTTCTGGTGCCGGAAGAGGCTCCGCTCGTGTGGCGCGGGCCAATGGTGCACCAGTATCTGCAGGCGTTCTTCCGCGATGTGCTGTGGGGAGAGTTGGATTATTTGCTCATCGACCTGCTGCCGGGCACCGGTGATGGTGCACTTTCGTT
>CAZNBG010000128.1:0-8165 GCA_964570915.1 uncultured Nitrospira sp.
CCCCGGGGGGCCGGCCGGGTGTGGAGGGGGCCGCGGTGGAGGGGACGTGCGAGGCCCTGGTCGTTTCTGGGGCGATGACGGTGAGGGGACCAAGGGCATCGTGGAGCTTGTGTACGAGGATCCCACGTCTCGTGTTTACTATCTCGAAGGATCGCATGAGAGCCGACTGCTCCCGCACATCACAGGCAAAGCGGTCGTCTTTCTCCGGACCGAAGTGGTGCGCAATGCGAATAGTGAAGACATGATAGACAGTACATTGGTCGCATACACAAGGCTGGACAATCGCTTGCTCTCAGGGTTGGTGTACGTGTTGCATCCACTTGTCACCCGCGTCGTCAAAAGCAGATTGCAAAAAGGGGTGGAGACCGTCAATCGATTGGGTGTGGCAATGAGACGGGACCCCCAACGGCTGTTGTTAGTGGCCTCGGATCCGCCGCCTTTACCGGAGCATCACATGGCCTTCTTGAAGAAGACGCTTATTGGCGCTCACGACGTCGACAAGGCGATTCCCCGCGATCGATCTCTCCCATGACCACGGCTCGTAGCTTCTCGCTGCTCTGCACAGTCGGAGTCTTCTGCTTTATCAGTTACAACATGGTCCGCATGCCGGTGTTGGCACTGTTCGCGGAATCACTTGGCGCGGGACCCGAGCGAATCGGATTGATCGTCTCGGTCTCGACCTTGACCGGCGTCTTTCTCAAACTTCCGTCCGGCGCCTTATCGGATATCTATGGGCGACGGTTGCTGTTGCAGATAGGAGTGGTCGCGTTCGGTGTGCCGCCGTTTATCTACCCCTTCGTGTCGGACTTGAATGTCCTGACGGCTCTCCGGATGTTTCATGGCTTGGCAACGGCGATCTTTGCCCCCAGCGCCTTGGCGACCGTCGCAGATTTGTACCGGGAACGGCGTGGTGCCGCGCTGGGCACCTATACCGCGTCCACGCAATCCGGTGCGCTGCTTGGCCCGTTCATCGGGGGCTACCTCGTCTATGAGGCGGGGTTTCCCTCTGCGTTCGTCACAGCCGGAGTCTTCGGCTGTATAGCTGGCATCATTTTCTACAGTCTCCACCTCACGCCACCGCCGCCGAGGCTCCAAGAGAAAGGGTGGGCTCCGGTGCTGGCGGAGATGTGGAAAGGGTTCGCGGTGGTGGTACGGAACAAGAAGGTCTTGATGACCAGCTCCACCGATGCGGCCAAGATGATTGCCAATGGCGCCTTGATGGCGTTTCTGCCGCTCTATGGTATCTCGGTGGGACTGAACCCCGGTGAGGTGGGGACATTGTTCACGGTGCAGGCCGTCACGTCGTTTATTTCCAAGCCGATCATGGGCCGAATCTCCGATCGAGTCGGCCGCCAACCGCTGATTATTCTCGGTCTGCTGATCTGTGCCGGAACCTTTGTCTTCATTCCGCACGTTTCGATGTTTCCTCTATTGCTCGTGTTGTCTGCCGGCTTCGGTTTCGGCGAGGCGGTCGTGTCTTCATCCTCCTCAGCTCTGGTCGCAGACAGTTCCGAGTTCAAAACCCTCGGGGCAGGGATGGGCATGCAGGGGATGATCATGGACATCGGGCACGCGAGTGGGCCATTACTGGCGGGCGTGCTGATCGCGCGCATGAGCTATGCCGGCGCGTTCATGGTCATTGCCGGTATTCAGCTGGCAGCGGCTCTGGCGTTTTGGGTGGCGATGAAACGAATGTAGACGCTGCTATCTCGATAGCGGCTGCGATATAATTGGCACGTGATGAGAGAGATTGCGACTGAGAATCTTGTGATCGGTACGCTGGCGAGCCTGGGCGTCGTTGTGTTGCTTGTGCTGTTCGTCTATGTGGTGAAACAGATCATCTTGAGAAAAGACTGATGTTCTCCGGCATTGTCGAAGAAATGGGTGCGATTACCGTCCTGGGGAAAACGCTTGCGGGAACCAAGCTCACGATTCTTGCCTCCACCGTGATGAGCGACCTGAAGATCGGTGACAGCGTGAGCGTGAATGGAACCTGTCTCACGGTAGTATCGAGAAACGAGCGTGACTTTTCCGTGGAAGTCTCGCCTGAAACACTCTCAGTGACGACGCTCGGCAGTTTCGCCGTAGGAATGCCGGTGAACCTTGAGCGGGCCATGAGGCTCAACGAACGTATCGGCGGGCATCTGGTGGCTGGTCATGTGGATGGGGTCGGGGTCATTCGCAGCCGGCATCAGGACAGCAATGCCATCGTGTTCACCATCGGAGCGCCACCGGAGATTCTGCGTTATTGCGTTGCAAAGGGCTCAATTACTATCGATGGCATCAGCCTGACGGTGAACGAGGTGAGCGACAAAGGGTTTACCGTGACGATCATTCCGCATACGGCGAAGGTGACAACGCTCGGCCTCAAACAGGTCAACGATCCAGTGAATCTCGAATCAGACCTCATCGGGAAGTATGTCGAGCGGCTGCTTCAGGATCGCGGCCAACTTCCCAAATCCACCATTAGTATCGATACAGACTATCTGCAGAAACGCGGACTGATCTGATCCTCTATCAGTCTCCTAGGGAGTTCCGTTTGGATCGGAGGAGTGCCGTGAGCCCCGCTATGCAACGCTACAGATCATTCCGCATGCAGCCAACTCGAAGCCGGAAATTCTCCTGTGGCTGTGTCTCATTGACAGGGAGCCATTGCAACTGTGAGGCAATGGGGAAGGAGTCCGCGGGTTGGTCGGCTACGAGTGGAACCGGTGTAGAATTGATAACCCTCATCGCACACGCTGCGTAATCGCCTATCAGCCGATTTACTGCTGATTCTGAGCCGACGATCGATAGGTGTAATAGAGGATAATTCCCGCCAGGATTGAAACGAGAATTCCAAATCCTATCAGTGCCCCGAAGCTCACCGCGCCCACGTAGATCTTGTACAGTTGCAACAGAACCACCGGCAGGCCGATTGCCAGGGCGAGCGCAACGAGATGCTGCCTCAGATAGATCGGCTCACCTGGTTTTCTTCCCCACTTCATGAAAAGACTCGTCGCGCGGGTCTGCTATTTGACCAAGAACGCTTTGGAATCTTCACCGGACGCCGTCGTGACGGTCACAATCACGAGACCCTTACGACCGATGGTCGGGACAGTGGTTTGGATCGTGGACTCGTTGCGCATTGTAAACGCGGCGGCCTGGCCCGGGCCGAACGACACGCTACGCAAACAGTGGGGTGAGCCGAACTGCGCGCCTTTGATCGTCACTTTTGCGCCGGGTTTTCCTTCATCAGGAACCAGCTTGTCGATGTGCGGAGCGACGCCGAAACAGGCTTTCGCCTTTGCGGCGGTTTCAGCCGTGTGAAACTTGGGTTCCGTCTTCGGTTTGACGGCCTTGGATTGTGGAGCGGCTTTTGGCTTCTGGTCTTCGGCAAACGTGAGGTCCGGGCCGATGACGAGCCACGGCAGCGTGAGTGCGCCGAACAAGAGTGCTGCTGTAAACAGAGTTGGTTGCACCATGGTGATTCCCTTCAATCGGTTGAGGAGCTTGATCGAGTAGAACTTGTCTGCGCGTTACTCTTCGATGGTCGAAATATCTCCGGGGTCTTGTCCCAACTCTTTGGCCTTGAGCACTCGCCGCATGATCTTTCCAGACCGGGTCTTCGGAAGCGACGCCACGATGTCGATTTCAGACGGAACTCCGATCTTGCCCAGTTCTTTCAAGACTTGGTCCTTGATGGACTTGATCAGCGCCGGGCTTTCCGATTCTCCTTGTTTCAAGATGATAAAGGCTTTAATCGACTCGCCGACTGTCTTATGGGGTTTGCCGATCACCGCAGCTTCTGCAACGGCAGGATGGCTGACTAACGCGCTCTCGACTTCGGCGGTGCCGAGCCGGTTTCCGGCGACCTTAATCACGTCATCCGCGCGGCCCATGAACCACAGATAGCCGTCCGCGTCTTTATGGCAGACATCGCCGGCAGTATAACAATTGGGGATGGTGGTCCAGTAGGTTTTGTATCGCTCAGGATCCTTATAAATGGTGCGCATCATGGCCGGCCATGGTTTTTTGATGACGGCGAAGCCACCGGCATTGACAGGGAGGGAGTTTCCCTCGCGGTCGACGACATCGGCTTCAATACCGAAAAACGGCCGTGTGGCCGAGCCCGGTTTCAATGGCACGGTGGGGAGAGGGGTGATCAGAATCGACCCGGTTTCGGTCTGCCACCAGGTATCCATGATGGGCTTGTCCTCGCCCGTGACCCGATGAAACCATTCCCAAGCCTCCGGGTTGATCGGTTCTCCGACGCTTCCCAGGATGCGAAGCGTCGAGAGATCGAATTTCTTCGGCCAGTCTTCGCCATAGCGCATGAGCAGTCGGATGGCGGTCGGGGTTGTATAGAAAATCGAGACCCCATACCGTTCAATGAGATCCCACCAGCGGCCGGGATTCGGGTAGTCCGGCTTTCCTTCCGCAGTCAAAATCGTTGCGCCATTGAGCAGAGGGCCATAGACGATATAACTGTGGCCTGTGACCCATCCTGGGTCGGCCACGCAGAAGTACACGTCCTCATCTTTCAGATCGAACACATACTTCGTTGTCGTATAGGTGCCGACCATATATCCGCCATGTACATGGACCACGCCCTTTGGCTTCCCGGTGGTGCCGGATGTATAGAGAATATAAAGGGGAGCTTCGGCGTCCAACGGTTCGGCTTCACAAACCGGTCGCTCATTCTTGACCCACTCGTTCCAGTCAATCTCCTTTGGTGCAGAAAGGGGCGGATTTTGACTCTGGCGCTGGACGACAACGACGTGTTCAATCGTCGGGCAGGACTTGAGCGCTTCGTCCACGACGGGTTTCAAGTGGATAGCCTTGCCGCGGTCGAACCCGACATCCGCCGTGATCACGACCTTGGCTTCCGCGTCGTTGACACGGCTGGCGAGGGCGGGAGCACTGAAACCCGAATAGACGACGCTGTGGATCAAGCCGATTCTGGCGCAGGCCAGCATGGCGACAACTTGTTCGGGTATTTTGGGCAGATAGATGGTGACGCGATCACCCTTCTGAAGCCCCAGCTTTTTGAGGGCGTTTGCGCAGCGGTTGACCTGCCGATACAGCTCGCCATACGTGAAAATTCGTTCCTGGTCGTTTTCGCCCACCCAGATCAGTGCAACCTTGTTCTTGCGCCAGGTTTTGACGTGACGGTCCAGACAGTTATAGGCGATGTTGCATCGTGCGCCGACAAACCATTTGGCCCACGGATAGTTCCACTCGAGGACCTTGTCCCAAGGAGAGAACCACTCGAGCTCCTTTGCAGCATTGCTCCAGAACCCTTCCGGATCGGCGATGGATTTCTTATATTCGGTCTCGTAGTCTTTAATATGGGCTGCGGCCACTGTCTTGGTAGTCGGCCGGTACGTCCGGCTTTCCTTCAGGAGGGTTTCGATCTTTTCGCTCATGGCAGAGGGGTCTCCTTCTTCAAGGCAGTCAATCGCAAAGACGCAATTATGGAGAAACCCGAGGACGCCTGCAACCATCCATTTTCTCAAGGCCTATTTCGTTCCGGCCGTGCCCGGCCTCCCGCTTGCGTTTCTTGACACCTGTCGAGGTCGGGGATAGGCTGATTTGACCGACGATGCAAGGCATTGTATGAAACGCCGCGGGATCATGGTATTGGGGCTTTTTCTGCTGGTCGCTCATGTGTTCGGTATGTTCTCGGTCGGCACCCCTTCGACCGCTGAAGCTCAATTGGGAAAACCAGAAGGTCTCTACTACAAATCCTGGGCAATCATTATCGGAATCGAACACTATGTCCTGGCCCCTCCCATCCCTGGAGCAATCAACGATGCGAAGAAAGTCGCCGAGGCATTTCGGCGATTGGGCTTCGACGAGGTGGTCGAACTGTATGACAAGGATGCAAGCGGCCGACGTCTGCATCAGCTCTTGAACGATATGTTGCCGAGAAAAGTCGGGCGCATGGACCGGCTCGTTATTTTTTATGCAGGGCATGCTGGGTTGATACAAGATGCTGACGGACAAGATCGAGGATACCTTGTGCCGTTGGATGCCCAACTCAATAACGCAGCTAAGTCGATCACGGTCGAGCATCTCAAGGAGTTTACGAGGCGCTCGGCTTCAAAGCACACTCTCCTCATCCTAGATGCGCCGGTCTATGGATGGGAAACAACCGAACCGCAGAGGCTCTTCTGGGAAGGACGACTGGATCCGGAATCGGATACCGAGCGTCGGGCGGTTCAAGTCATCAGTGCGGCGGGCAAAGGGGAAGTTTCGGGTCGCGTTGATGACCGGAGTCGCTTTGTTCAGGTGCTGTTGGATGGGCTGTCAGGTTCCGCGGATCTGGACGGTAACGGCTGGCTCATGGCGTCCGAGCTTGGCACCTATCTTGAGCAACAGGTTGGGGCGGCCTCCAACGGGCTCCAACATCCGACGAGTCTGCGAATCGACGGCGATGGCGACACTGTCTTGATCGAAGGAAGGAAATCGGCGTTTACGCTTGGTGCCGGGCCTCGGACTCCCTCCGAACGAAAACAGGAGGCGAAGGCTCAATACGACCGCGCCTTTGCGTTGCTGCAGGAAGGGAAGTCAATCGAAGAAGCGATCGAGCGGTTGGATCGCGCAATTGGCTACGATCCGACCTACGGTGATGCGTATGTCCTGAAGAGTTATGTTCGATTAGAAGTTGTGCCCGATCTGGATGAGGCCCTGGCCGCAGGCCTCCTTGCGGTGCACTATGCGCCAAACAACCCGGATTCCTTTTATACGCTAGGGTTGATTCACGAGAAACGTGGTAAGTTTGTTGACGCCGAGGCGGCTCTTCAACAAGCGCTGCGTGTGAACAGTCGGTATCAAGACGTCTACTTTGCGTTGGGAGCGCTGTACGCTGATCACCTCAGTGATCAGCCCAAGTCCGTAGAGGCATTTCGCCGGTATCTGGAGTTGGGCGGCACCCATGCCCGGGCTCGTGCCACCGTCAGTCAAGCCGATAGCACTTCAAAGCCCTAGTCAGTTTCACCACCTTTGAGATATCCGAGGCCGATCTTGACAGCCCGGCGGGTGATCTCCGCCCAACGCGCTTCCGGGTAGGCTGAGAGCACTGCGGCGGTTTTCGGATCTTGGATATCAAGGTTAAGAATTCTAATGATGCCGTCCTCGATCTGGATGTCCGCCATAGAGTCTCCTCCGTATCGATGCCGACGCCGCGCGAAGCGAGCGTTGCGTTGACTGACCAAAAAACGCATGCTAGCATGATTCAAACGTTATTGCGCGGGATGTTTTACTTATAGCAATTATACGTATTTACCGTAAGGAGGATTGTATGATCAGGTCACAAGCGATTCGTTCGAGACTGGTCGGATCCGGTCTTGCCGTCCTTCTCATCATGGGACTTGTGGCTTGTGGTGGTCCGCCCAAATGGGTTCAGAAGGGGTCAGGGGTATTCAACGAGAAGGACACGAAAGCATTTTATGGCGTTGGGGCGGTCGCCGGGGTACGGAATGCGCCGCTCGCCTGGGACACGGCGGAAAATCGCGGCAGGGCGGAAATCGCCAAGACGTTTGAGACCTATACCGGATATCTGATGAGAGACTATGCCGCCTCGACCACTGCGGGAGATTTCACCCGGAATACGGAAGAGCAGAATGTTGAAAGAGCCATTAAGACCATCACGACCACGACACTCAGCGGGGTCCGTAAGATCGATCAGTATATGGATCCCAAGACCGACACCTATTACGTCTTGACCAAGTTGAGCTTGGAGGACATGAAGAATAATTTGGAGCAGGCCAAGGAACTCAATTCCCAAGTCCGGGATTTTGTGCGGAAGAATGCCGATCGTCTATTTGAGCGGTTGGAGAAGGAAGAAGAGAAGCGCGGTGTTCACTAATCTCGACGCATGAGACACTTATTCCTATCCGGAGGCTTATCGTGATTCACACGTGTCGTCCTTTTGTTGTCGTCATGCTGGGTGCGGCGCTCACTTTGTTCGGATGTGGACAGGGCACAAAGGTGACCCGTGTCGACGCAGGGGTCGTCACTGATTTGAGCGGCAGATGGAACGATACGGATTCCAGGATGGTGGCGGAGGCGATGGTCAAAGAGGCGTTACAATATCCTTGGCTCGGAAATTTTGAAAAGGCGAACCAGCGCCAGCCCGTCGTCGTTGTGGGGACCGTATTGAACAGCAGTAATGAACATAT
>CAZNBG010000129.1:0-8145 GCA_964570915.1 uncultured Nitrospira sp.
ACCACTTAACGCCCGCATGCGCTCTCGGATGCTGAAGAGCCCGAACTTGGAGGACATGCTGCCGGTGGAGGGTTCCGCATCCTCAGCCAAATTGAAGCCCGTCCCTTCATCTCGAACCGCGATGCTCAGCAGGCCATCACCATGTTCCATTGTTACGGTGGCTTCCCCAGTCCCCCCATATTTGGACGAATTGATTAACAATTCTCTCACCGACTGAAACAAGAACACCACGTGTTCCTCAGGCAGCGTGAGTTTTTCCTCCGGTATGGTGACGGTCACCTGCAGATCGTGCTTCCGCATATACTCCCCCAACCACTGCAGCCCTGCCGGTAATCCCAGGTCCCGTAAGACGGGGGGGCTCAATTCGGTCACCAGCTCGCGGATATATTTCAAGGCGTCGGTTAACACCGTCTCGGCCTCGAGTATGGACGTGACCGCCGCTGGTATCGTTGCTGCCAGCCGTTTGCCTTGACCGAGCTTGAGCTTCCCAAGGACAAGCATCTGCTGCAAATGATCGTGCAGCTCCACGGCGAGCCGCTTGCGTTCTCGCTGCTCGGTGAGATTTAAGTCTATGGTCAACGCGCGGAGCCGCTCCTGAGATTTCAGCAGTTCCACCGTCTTGCTCTTCACGGCCTGCTCCAGTTCTCTGTTCCACTGATGCAAGTGCCCTTGTGCCTCCTGTAACGCCTCTTCCGCCAGCTTGCGCTCCGTGATGTCGCGTGCAATTTTCGATGCGCCGATGACCCGTCCGTTCTCACCGATGATCGGGGACACGGTCAGTGAAATGTTGAGCAACGTGCCGTCCTTGCGGCGACGGATCGTTTCGTAGTGGTCAATCTTTTCGCCACCACGGATGCGCCTGAGAATGTCGGGCTCTTCATTCACCCGGTCCTCAGGCATGAGCATGGTCACCGGCTTGCCGATGGCTTCGTGTTCCGTATAGCCAAAGATACGCTCAGCGCCGAGATTCCAGCTGGTAATGACCCCATTGAGGTCTTTGCTCACAATCGCGTCGTCGGACGAGGCGATAATCGCGGCGAGGGTGGCTTTCAACTTCTCGTCCTGCTTTCGTGCCGTGATGTCCATGAGCATGGTGATTGCCGCCGACAATCTGTCCGACCTCATCTCGCAACGGAGTATACGAGGGCATGAACAACAGTCGCGTGCCGTCGGGTCGCTCAGCCATCGCCTGCACTCCGCGCAGAGGCTGACCCTCTTGTGGTGGAACGATAAATGGACTTTCGTCGTGCAGCAGCAGGGTGCCATTTGGATGATAGAGTTTCCAGCTTATCCACCATTGGTCGGTGCCAAGTTGGGGGATACGGCCAAAGAATTCCACGGCTGCCGGGTTAAAGTATGTCAGCAGGCCGTTGGGATCGGTGGTGTAGATGGGCACGGGAAGGTCGTCCATCATGTCGCGGAACTGTGTATCGTTTTGGGGGAGTCCTTCGTCTAGCCCATCCATCTGTTGCTCCTGACTATGTGCTTATCCCTCACCAGTGAAGTCCTGTCTCGTCACCTACACACTTGCTCATCTTTTACCAACGGTCCAACGCGAGACACTGGCTTTCTCTCCATGGGGAGGTGCGGGTAGTATTATAGACTAGGTAGGATGCGCTTTATCACCCTGGGTGTCCATGCTCCGATTCCCTAGGAGGACCTCTGTATTACACTGCTTGACAGAGGTACTCGTTTGCCGCGCTTCCGCCACTTCCACGGGGACACAGGGTGTGGCTCCCAACCCACACACCCCTTTCCTTGCCTCTCTAGCCTTGTCCTCTAACCCTTCAAGGACCGTATTGCCTGGCGCATACTTCCGATACCACCAGCTCCATCGGGCTGGTCTGAGTGTAAACCGCCCTGTCATTCGGTCGAGATATCTTAATGAGCTCACTCATACCGTACCGAGTACAGCAACAACGGTGACGTGAACGAGGGCACCTCGAGAGATTAGGAACTGCCCTAGTTTTGTTTGCTCATAGTTAGGGCGAAAATAACGCTGTGATCGTCAGTAAAGAAACAGTGGAGATGGCAATTCTCAACCAGGAGGTCATTGCATGAGGCCGATTCATTATCTAAGTCTTGCGCTCTTTTTAGTGTTCGGCTGTCAAGCTGCCCCCACAGTGACGAGGACTGGGGATGTTAAAGATATTATTATTGGAGACAACTTGTCTCAAGCTGAAATCGTGGTCGGTGCAGGCGATGAAGTTCGGTGGATCAATAAAAGAACCGCTCCTGTACGAATCGTCTTGATCGATCCTGTGTCAGACAAGCAGTTGTCATGCACAAACAATTTCGGCGGCTGGATGAAATCCAGGAACACTGCCAAACTGGCTACGAATGAAACCGCCAGTGCCTGTTTTCGAGATCCCGGCCATGTCCGCTATACCGTGCGAATGGAAGCCGCCAACATGACTGGGGAGCGCAACGTTTCGGGGGTCATCAGGGTCGGTGGACAGGCCATCGGTCAAACGAGGGATTCAACTACTGGTCGATCCACTGGAGAAGTGGGTGATCAAACTCAAAAGAGTAATCCACTCTCCTCAACATCGACCACGACGACGACGACAACAACGACGACACCTGGGAATTAGGCACTCATGCCGAAAAGGAGAGGCAGACATGAAGACCATCTTCAGTGCGTTGATAGTTTCGGTGCTGTTTGCATTGGGCTTGCCATCTGTTCCGGCGCAGGCGGAGGCACAGCGTGGAAAACAGGTCAGCTCGCCCCAACAGGGCAAAGAGTCACGGGACGCGAGGGACGAGAAAGACGCCACTTTCCAGGATAAAAACACCAAACCGTCACGGGATACGTCCGGCTTAAAGGACACCTCGCACCAGCAGGGCGCGTCAAAACAGCAGGGCAGTACAGATTCCCGCGACGCTCGGGATGACAAAGAGCCCACAGCCCAGGATCAAAACACCAAACTGTCACGGGATACGTCCGGCTTAAAGGACACATCCCATCAACCAAAATCTCAGGGCAGTACAGATTCCCGCGATGCGAGAGACGACAAAGAAGTTGGCGGCGGCAGCCACAAGTAATCTTCTTATAAACCCCAGACAGACGGGGAGGCGAAACCCTCCCCGTTCCCTCCCGAAAACAAAGCAGTACCCATCAGTTGGTGGTAGAAATATATGCGATCAGAACCAATGAGCCATCCGCACCAGCAAAACGAACGCCGAACCGCGACGGAGGCGGCCAATGGCTCTGCATGGAGAAATGGTCAATGGACGAAGAAAATGCAATATCGGTATTAATCGTCGACGACCATATCATCGTCCGGCAGGAGCTTCGCTCAATGTTGGATGCCTGTCCAGATATCCAGGTCATTGGAAAGCAAGTCGCTGAAGAGACTCTGAGATCGCGTCAGAGATGATGGGTCAGTCTGTTGAGACGGCTGGGAGCTTAGCGGCAAGCATCGCGATGTAATGTTAAATGGTCCCCCGCTCTATTTTGCTCAGTTCCTCGGGCGACACCATTCTCCGGCAAATGTCGTCAAGAAGTCGTTCACAAATAGGGGAGTCAGGCCCGCGCAATTCATCCCAGACGCTGGCCTGACTCACGGCGGTTGGGTCATGCCGAAGAAGAACTAGAATACATGGGGTAGGACCTCCGTGTGTTCTACTTGGACTGAATGAAGCAGCGAAGGATTCAGTTTGAGGGCTTTAAGAATTGTCGGAGCCACCTGGGTCGTCACAACTTTGGTCGTGATCGTTTGCTGATGTAAGGCAGGGTGGGAGACCAAGAGGCCCACATTACTGTCATCGAGAGAAAACCCGCCATGCTCAGCATCTTTTTTGGCACTCGTGCTATAGATCACACCGGGATTGGGCTGGATCATAATATCAGGGGTACGGCCGAGAGCCGGATCTCCAAACTTGTTTGGGACTGTGGCGAGAGAGAGGACAGACCCACCGTCATCAGTACAAATGCCGCTCCCAGTCGTGATGATTTTGGTTACTGGATCCACTGGCGGACAGGCCTTCTGGGCATTTAAGGTGGACAATGCCGCAGCTAAATCAGCGTGTTGATTGTTCAGCCAAATAAATGACACGGTGTCATCGGTAATCTGCCCAGTTCCGAGAACATTCCCGGTCGTCGGGTCTGATCCCGTCCCAATGTTGAGACCGACAAGAGCCGTGGCTTCTGTATGTCCAATTTTCTTAAGTTTGGAATAGTCTGCGGGGCTCTGGCCGTGTTTTGCGGTGATGATGACAAGCGTCGAGTGGGTCAGGTTTTTAGCCGCCAATTCCTTGGTAATCTTGCCAATGGCGCCATCAATATACCTTATGGCGTGCGCCACTTGCGTATTGGGGGTGAAGTTGGCATCAGTATAGCCGCCGCCGTCCTTCTGGAGGGCTTTTTGAGCCACACTTAAGGTCTGAAAATTCGCCCCAAATAACGTTGGTACAGGAATGAGATTCGGGGGGTTGTTTGGATACACAATATTGGACGAGTCTTTCCCATTAATTTGGTTCAGCAGGATGTTGACATGGAAATTGTCAAATAGTTCTGCGGTGGCAAACCCATTTTGAGTGTAGTCATAGGTCTGGCCGGGTACTCTGGAATTAATTTCGGTTCGAGCCAAGTCAATGACGCCCGATCCGGACGGGCCATTGACCCAATCCGTGCCCCAGGCATGTTTATCTGCCCAGGCCGTAAAGGCACCAGGAATGTGTTCTCGCACCACTTCAAAAATAGTGTTGGTTTGGATAAAGTTATGGGGATAGACGGGAACACATTCGCCATTTGACAATTTTTTACGAGGAATCTGTTGAGGATTAAAACTTCCACCGCCATCCAAATGAGCAAAAGGCGCGCCGCCATTATTATTATAGGCATCCAAGCCCACCACTTCCTGTAAGAACACCTCCACGCCTTGCGTGCCAGTACAGGTGAGGTCCGTACCCGAATAGAGGGTACGGTCATAGACATCGTCGTACACTAACCCGGTAGTTCGAGGTGTACCACCAGTCACCAAAGCAGCAAGGCCAGGAACCGAGTCCGATAAGCCAGGCGTAAACGCCCCGGTGTAATTCACGCCAGTGGAAGCCAGTTTGGCAAGATGTGGACAGGTCCCGGCTTTCAAGCAATGAGCGAGGTCTTGCTGATGCAATCCGTCGACACTAATCAAAAGCACATGTTTGATGTTAGCAAGTGATGTGTGACCATCGCCGCCGGAATGCTCCGAACTTTCGCGTTCTTCACGTGATGGGGTGTCAAGCTCCGCAGCGAGGAGCTCAAACGTGCCGACATTCGTGAGTGCAAGTGTCCCTGCTAACACCAACGCGGCCGTGGCTAATGAACCCAAGAGGATACGCTTCAGCATAAAAAACTTATGTGCCATTTGGGCCTCCAAGGTGAGTCGTTAATCGTAACTTGCAACTAAGAATCTGATTAATATCTAAATGTTTCGATTCCATCACTAAACAATTGCGGAAATGTTAATTGGTATTTAGAGGGAAGCAGTTTGCAAAGCTTCAACACGGTTGACGGAAGGGTAGGGTACTTTGTGCTGGGGGAGGGTCATTTGAGGCGAAAGACCTATGAGCTGAGACCTGCAGAAAGGGCATTATCGGTCAAGGTCAGAAGGCATATTATAGAGAGCAAGGAACGGTGCAGTGCGTCTGAAATTGGAAGCCTGGAATCTATACACAGAGAGGTTCCAAAACAATATGAAGGTAATAGTTTATCAGGTGCAGATGTACGACATTGGGCAAGATGGAATGCGGATATCCCGCCGGATGGCAACGGAAGCCGGAGCGGCAAAAATGGGTGGTGCGTGACTTTAAACCAAGAAATTAGTCCGTGGGGTGTAGCACTCAACTTCCCCATGTGTGCTGGTTTGCCTTCGCACGGTGCGTCCTCATCCTCCCTTTCTTTCTCTAGGCGCGACAAAACAGGCGATAGCTTGTGATAGCAAAGTGGTTGCAGACAGGGCTCAAAGGTCATCGCCCCCAACAGATCAGATTATTCAAACATCTGAACTCATTTGAGAAAGATTGGTATCCTCGATACAACAGTCCAGGCACTACAAAAGCAGGGCGGACTGTATCTCTATATTGTCCTTTCTGCTCACAATTCTAGTCAATTTTGATGCCGTGAGAAGTCAGCGAAGAGCTGCATTCAATAGGTTGGCCAGACGAAACCCCGCAAGAGCAATCCGCTCCTGAGCAACTTTCTTCGCTGCAGCCATATAATCATCGGTTAGAAGGTAAGGGCCAGCTTCTGTGCCAACTGGGTCGCTATAGGCCTGAGATTCTGCAAGTTGAAAGCTCTCTTGTATCCAGGTCGCTTCATCGTCAATAGCAGCCAATTCAGGATCAGGGTTCGGGAGAAGACTTGCTTCTCGGATTGCCGCTTTCGGATCAGTACTTAAGCCAAGGGCACTGTCCCAGAAGAAATGCAGCGCTTCGGGGCTCGAGCAAGTTTTTAGGCATACATTCACGGTATTGCCTCCATCATCTCCCTCTGGAAACGTCACATCAAAACGCGACGTGGCGTGTAATGGTTGATGTACGTCTGCCACAAGATGGATTATCCACACTAAGTCGTAGGATTTGATGCCTTGTGAAGCCCTAGATGATTGCAACGTGCTGCGGAACAGGGCTATTTCCGTCTGTGCATTAGGCACGGGGGGGATAACGGTGGTGGTTCCATCAGGTGAGAAAGGCATATCGATGAAATGCCAGTACTTATGTCGAAAGTGATCGCTATAACCAATATTTTGGGACGCCTGTGGAGTCGATGGAGGTCGGTTGCCGTTGTGAGTGCCATCGCTGATATAGTTGCTCTTACGTTTGATGTCATCCGCCCACCGAGAAGCCATGATGAACGCGATACGGTCCTTCTCGTTAGTTGTGACTCCTTTCGTCCATTTGGCGTAGTCGGGATTTCGTTTTAGCAGGGACGCCACCTGTTGACGTGCCTGCGGGCTGAGTTGATCATAGGCTATCGCGGCGGCTGTCATATGTCCAAACTCATTCCAGGCAGAGGCCGTTGTGGTGATGCAATTAAAAGCGATGAAAATCAAAACTGTCCTTAACATTGAGGGTCTCCTTTCGACGAGCGGGAGCGCAAGCCTCGCTGCTCGCCGTATCCGTGGTAAAAGTTTCCACATGCCACATCATCCTTCCATGAAAAGGAGCTCGTATTTAGGGAGCAAACTATGCCCAGACATCTGCAGCATATCTATGTGTATAACCAAGTAACTTCGGGTTCAACACCACATCAAGATTACGTTACTTCGGTGGTACGGCTGGCGGTGTTGTTCAACACGGCTCCTGAATTTTTGATGAATCTGCAAAAAACCTATGAGTTGCGGCTTGCGGGGAAAGCCTTATCAGTAAAGGTGAGAAGGCAAACGGTGTTGTGCCCGCCTGAAAGAGGACGCAGTGGAAGCTATGCAAAGAGAGGTTCGAAACAATATGGACGTAATAGTTTATCAGGTGCAGATGTACGACATTGGGCACGATGGAATGCGGGTATTTCTCCGTATGGCTACGGAATCCTTGAGGTCGCTGGAGGAGTATGCACCTAATGGAGGATTGTGGAGCTCGATGAAGAGCAGATGTTTTCACTGTCGGCTAGCGGAAACGCCTTGGTGAGAATGCGATCCAGGACAGGCTTGAGTGAGTATCCAGTCATCTCCGCAGGGCGATTCTGCACGGAAGCCTGAAAGGACGGCAGTAACCCCAGCATGTCGAGAATGGTCGGTGTGATGTCGACGATCGATGCCTCACAAATAGATGCGAATCCTTCGGATTTATCCTGGCCCCCTCTCACAAACAGAATAGGCACGAGGGAGTCAGAGGCATTGAGATGGCCATGATCGGAATGAAAGTGTCGATGCGTGGACACGTCAAGTTTCTCCAGCACTCGCCCATCCTGCTTGTTGAGATAGGTCAAGTGTTTTGACCGATCGGCCAATACAATGATATCCGGCGCACTCAGAGGATCCGTGGGGAGCCGTGATGCAAGCCCCGTCAATCGTCGTGCGGCCATCGGGTAGGAGGCACTGTTCAACCGACTGTCCTCGAGAGAGACAACGGGCAGGAGGTGCACACTCGTTCCCTCATACTGATAGGGAAGATAGACGTAGCGATTCTCTTGTTTAATCAGCACGGCATCCGGCTCCTGGT
>CAZNBG010000130.1:0-8133 GCA_964570915.1 uncultured Nitrospira sp.
GGCGGAACGATATACGTTTCTCGGCCAATTCGGACGGTCATACCTTCAATGATTGCCAGTGTCAGGGGCAGCTTCAGGGTGAAAGTCGTCCCCTTTCCCGCTGCGGTCTTGATGCTGATCGTTCCGCCCAGAGCGTCAATGTTTCGCTTCACTACATCCATCCCGACCCCTCGCCCGGATACGTCCGTCACTTTCTCCGCCGTTGAGAACCCGGGTTTGAAAATGAGCGGCCAGATCTGATCGTCTGTCAGCTTGTCGTTCTCGCCGATCAGCCCTTGCTTGATCGCTTTCGCGACGATCTTTTCGCGGTGCAGACCACTCCCGTCGTCTTCCACCGTGATGCAAATGTTTCCGCCCTCATGAAACGCGTTCAGCTTGATCGTGCCGGTTTCCGGCTTGTTGTTGTCTAGACGCTCCTCTGGCGGCTCCACGCCGTGATCGGCTGAGTTCCTTACGAGGTGCGTCAAAGGATCGCCGATGGATTCGATGACGGTTTTGTCCAATTCGGTCTCTTCCCCCGATAGGACCAGCTGAATCTTCTTCCCCATCTTGGCCGAGAGATCACGTACCAGCCGCGGGAACCGGCTGAAGGCCGTCCCGATCGGGAGCATGCGGATTCCCATGACACGCTCTTGAATTTCTCTGGTGTTCCTCTCCAATTCCACCATTCGTTCGAGGAGCACGGGCAGCTGCCGCATCTCGAACCGCGCCCCCAAATCGCTCAACATCGATTGGGTGATGACGAGCTCACCCACCAAATTGATGAGTTTGTCGATCTTGGCCGTGTCGACACGAATGGACGTGGTATCGGTTTTCTTGGCTTGAGCCGTGGATTCCTGTTGCCGCTGCTTTTGCAGCGCCTGCTCGACCTGCTGCGGTGTAGCGGCTTTTTGCTCGATGAGGATCTGGCCGACCCGCTTTTGCTGCGCGAGCGCGCTGTCCAACGTTTCGCGGGATACCACGCCGCTTTCGACCAGAATCTCTCCAAGGGGCTTGGGATCACGTTCATTGCCGTCAGGGGTAAGAGATGTGCGATGAGCATCGGCTACGGAGTCACCTGCGTGTTCGCTTCCGCCCCCTGCCTCCTGCGTGCCTACCTCTTCAATGGTCAGCAGGCTGTCCTCTCGGACAAACTCGAACACGGCCTCGACAACCTTTCGATCCTTGGCGGTCGCGAGCTGCATCTTCCACGACAAGTAGCACTTCTCCGGATCGACCTCATCCAAGTCCGGTAACCTGGAGACATCCACCACGACATGGGATAATGTGCCGAGGTCCTTGAGTTCCTTGAAGACTTGCAGCGGGTCAAGACCGCGCTGAAACAGCCATTCGGGCGGGGTCCAGTTAATGGCAAAGAGACGTGATCCGCCAGCCGCTGGCATAATCGATGACTGTGCGGATTCCCCTGCCTGACCAGCCGACGCATTCTTCAACGCACTGGCGGCTGTCAATTCCACCGTGAGCCGCTGAGCCGTCTCGCTATCCACCGATGCCCCGGTTTTGACGGCGTCGATCAACGTCTTAAGGCAATCGATGGATCGGAGCAGTAGATCGGCGATCGCCGGAGACACAGCCTTCTGCCCGTTTCTGAGCAGGTCGAGCAACGTCTCCATCTTATGGGTAAACTGTGCAACCGCGTTGAAACCGAACATGCCACTCGTGCCCTTGATGGAGTGGGCCGAACGGAAGATCTTGTTCAGCAGGTCCAAGTCTTCAGGATGGCGTTCCAACTGCAGCAGCCCTTCTTCGACCACCGCGAGATGCTCGGCGGCTTCTTCGAAGAACGCATCCTGAAATTGCGCAAAATCGTTGCTCATAGACCCTCTAAAGGAGTTCGTGTGCGGTTAGTGCATTCTGACTGTTTACGTTGTCCCCACTCGATACACGAACTGCGCAGCTCGCAACCCCCGGCACTGGTTCCTTCACGCCGGAAGCACCTTGGCAATGGTTTTTAACAAGAGTTCCGGATTAAACGGTTTCACGATCCAACCAGTGGCCCCGGCTTCCTTCCCCGCTTGTTTCTTCTCCACGGCGGACTCGGTGGTCAACATCAGAATGGGGGTAAACCTGAACGCCGCCAACTTGCGAAGTTCCTTGATGAGTGTGATGCCGTCCATCTCCGGCATGTTGAGGTCGGTGACGACAATGTCCATTTTCGGGCCGGCTGCGACCTTGTTGACGGCATCCTTCCCGTGCTCGGCTTGGACGACCGTGAATCCGGCGTTGGTTAGTGTGAACGCCACCATTTGGCGCATGGTGGGTGAATCATCGACAACGAGTGCTGTCTTGCTCATGCTGATCCTCCACCGTCATGTACCTGTCTTGTTTGAGGCCTTCCTGTTGGCTTCACGGTCGACTCGCTTAGAATAGCGTGATGGAATCTGACTCTCTTGTCGGCATATCGACCGGCACCGGCTCTTGATAGTCGGGCGTCAACGTCGCCGCGTGGAGCTGGCGCTCTTCTTCCATGGTGTAGCGCTGTTCAAGCTGTTCCATCGCAGCGATCTCCTGCTTCGCACTGTCATCGTCCGGTCCCCGCATCAGCGCCTGGAGATGCCGGCTCCATTGATCCAACGCTTCGCAGACGTGTTCCAGCTTTTGCCGCGTGATATCCTGGAACTGCATCGCCATCACGATCTTGGACACACTGGCTGCCTTATCCTGCGGCGAAGCGTCCACTTCTGGAGATGCCAGCAGGTGGAGATTCAACACCAAGTCCATTGTGGCTCGCTCGGTTTCCTCGGTGACGGCCGTCATCTGCGCTTTCAAAACCGGTATCAAGCGCACGGCGCACGCCGCAAATGCGTCCCACGCCTGTCGATGCTCGCGCAGCTTGGCGACTTCGCCCATCTCGCCGCCGCTGGCGGCTGAACACCCAACATTAGCGGTCATCGTCTTCGATCCAATCGTCACCCCAGCCCCGGACTATTCGCTGAGTGGTTCTGAAAATCCGAGTTGGGTCAATCTTCCTTGCAGATCTTGGGAAATGCCGGTGACAAACATCCGGCCTCGTTTCCGAGCAGCCCATAGCAACTGGATGATCGCGGTATCCGCCCGCGAGACTCTTCCAAGGTCGAGTGAAACCAGCCCATCATTCTGGAATAGTGTAAGCAACCCCTCCTTGAACTCCGCCGCTTCGAAAATGGTGAGATCGCCACCCGGAACCAGGTGCCTGCCGTTCTGCTCTTCCGCTTGGTGTGTCTTGGACGCAGTCGGTTCCGCCGTCATCGTGAGACCTCTCTCATGCAGTCACTAACAGATACTGTCGGTTGCCTCTGATCCAGACTTGAGAGTCCACCTGCCGTAAAAACCCCGAGATGGGCTATGGTGTCCGGCTGTCGCCAGACAATTGCGGGAGTAGCTGTGAAGAGGTCGACGGCCCACCATCCATCGGTTGCCCGGATTGATCCGTCTCATTTCCCGTCTGAAGAAGAGGAGCGGGAGGTGGTTGCTCAAGAATGACGACTTCTACTCGACGATTCTTGGCCCTTTGTTCAGGATCCAGATTGGCCGTTATGGGCCTCGTGTCGGCATGCCCCACCGCAGCGAGGTGATCCGCCTGTACTCCGTAGAGCTCGGATAACACTCTGACGACCATCACGGCCCGGGTGGATGACAGTTCCCAATTGGAAGGAAATTGCACAGTCCGAATCGGAACATTATCCGTATGTCCTTCAACACGGGCATGCCGGTTCAACTCGAGAATCGCTCCGCTCAATCCTTCAAGAAACGGAAGAGCTTCTCCTCGTATAGTTGCTTCACCACTATTAAAAAGTAGTTTGTCAGGAATCGTAATGACGATATCTCCATTAATGGTCTGGACGACAGTCACGAACGCTGCCAAGTCCTTCAATTGCTTGTCTTTAATACCTTGAAACACTTGGCGGATATGCCGAATCGTGACTTCCTTGGCGTCCGTTGGATTTCGCCCCTGCTGCACCAGTCTCGCTTCGCCGACACCGAATACGCGGTTCGCACCCGAACGGTTGGCAAGCGGATTCAGGGCGGCCTTTATCGATTCACTGACGGTCCGGTACTTTCCTTCATTGATCGAAGAGATCGAGTACATGACGACGAAGAACGCAAACAGCAAGGTGATGAAGTCGGCATACGACACCAGCCAGCGTTCGTGGTTTTCGTGCTCTTCGTGTTTACGCTTCGCCATGACTCGGCTCGTCACTCAGTATTCGTCAAGACTGTATGAGGGTGTGCGTGCGGTCGCTAGTCGATGGGTGATGGCTGCCCCTTGGAGAACCATGCATCATTTCTTTGTTTCCTTCGTTCGTTCGCTGTGCGGCAGAAAACTTTCCAGCTTCTCCTGCAGCAATCGCGGGTTCTCTCCTTGAGCAAGTCCTACAAGTCCCATGATGATGAGGTTTCGAGAGCCGGCCTCCTCCTTCAGCTTCAGTTTGATCTTGTTCGCAAGAGGTAAGAAGAAGAGGTTTGCCGCTCCCACACCGTAAACTGTGGCGACAAACGCCACCGCGATACCGCTACCCAGCTTGGAAGGATCGGCCAAATTTTCCATCACATGAATCAGTCCGAGCACCGCGCCGAGAATGCCGACGGTCGGCGAATATCCCCCAGCGGCTTCCCACACTTTGGCTGCCAAGACCCCTTGTTCTTCATGCTGCTCCACTTCAATCTCCAGAATTTCATGCCCGGCTTTCGCGTCGGTCCCATCGACGATGAGCTGGATACCCTTTATTGTGAAGGGATCCCCGATGTCTTTCAGTTTCCCTTCTAACGCGAGCAGCCCTTGTTTCCGTGACACATTCGCGAGGTCAATGATGAGTTTGATGTTCCCTTTGTTGTCGATGCGAGGGCCTGAAAATGCCAGAGACACCGCACCGGCCGCCTTGATGATGACCGGCAAGGGATTCTGTACACAAATCGCGCCGACCGTGCCACCGATCACGATGACAAAGGCGGTAAACTGCAGGATTGAACCCAGATGGCCGCCTTCGAGCGCTTGGCCTCCGATGATGGAACCAAATGCAATCACCATCCCCAGAATAGTTGCAATATCCATCGCGCACGCGCCTCATTTGAACCCGAATTGAGCCAAGATATCGTCAGCGACTTTTTGCTTCATGGCTGTTGTTTTGGAATCTTCGAGTTGTTTGAGCAAATGGCCGGCCGTTCCGACTGAAGCCGCTTGATCCCCGTTTTGTTGCAGACCGAAGACGACGACGAGCTCCATCAACTTGTTCTGCACTTCTTCAAGAATGGCCACGAGCTTCTTGACGCGCTGAGCAACAAGATCTTGAAAGGAGAGGGCGGTCATGATTTCCGTCAAATACTTGCCGTCCTGCGCCATGACGACACTCACCTTCTCCAGACGCTCTGCGAGCTTCAGGCAATCGATTGCCTGCAGCGTGTCGACGACGGAACTGAGATCCTTCGCCATTCGGTCGCGATTGTCTTGGATCATTTCCGTCAGACGCATGACTTCGAGGGTGCCCGTCTCAGTCATCTGGTTGAGTTCGCTCAAATGTGAGGAGGCGGCCGGCAGTTGCGCACTGCTGGCCATAATCTGTGGACCAGCGTGCGAAATCGTCGTCATCGCCTTTTCTACGAAACGAGCCAATTCACCGAGTTCTCCGTATAACTTGTGTCCCTGGTTCTCCACACGACCTCCATCCCATGCCGGCGCGGATGCCTATCGGTCGCCAGAATCTATTTGAAGATCTTCGCGATCTTTTCCTGCAATGTCTCGGCCGTAAACGGTTTCACGATGTAATTGCTCACTCCCGCCTGCACTGCCTCCACCAAGTTGCTTTGCTGAGCCTCAGCGGTCACCATCAGCACCGGTGTGGCTTTGAGTTTCTCGTCCGCCCGGATCGCGCGGAGCATGTCGATGCCCGTCATGACCGGCATGTTCCAGTCTGAGACGACGAATCCGTAGGTGTCTGCCCGGAGCTTTTGCAGAGCTTCCTGCCCGTTTTCTGCTTCTTCTAAATTGGCAAACCCAAGCTGCTTCAGAATGTTCTTGACGATTCTCCTCATCGTCACCATGTCATCGACGACAAGGATCTTCATGTTGGGATCGGCTGGCATAGCGCCTCCTTTGTCTCATCTGGCGATCACGGCGACAGTGGCTGATGGTCTAGCGATGCCGTGATGATTCGGGGTTCCAATGCCCTCGCGACGCCTCGCCACATATCGGCATATTCGCCAAACGACCTGAGCCCAGAAACTCGACGGGTCATCGATTTCATTAGGCCGGAAGGAGGTAGTCGACGTGCGTGGAGAAATGTGCGTTCCAACGATGACAGTGCCGGCAGGATCATGCCCACCGCTCATGTCCTGAACATCCTATGGAACGAGAGAGCGAAGGAATGGCCATTCCGCCGATGAACCTGACAGCGCCTCATAGAGCCACTAGCCTTGCCTGGATCGACTGTGCATCCACTCATGAATGTCGCGGCGTAGGAATCGCCAATGTTTACCGATCTTGGAGGCCGGCAGTTCACCGACTCGTGCGAGCTTGTATACCGTGGATTTCGGCACCCGGAGAAAACGCGCCACTTCCATGACGGTTAATATTTCTCCGTCCCGGGCCAGACTTCCTTCCAGTTGGCCCGCCGTTGCTGCTGATACGTCATTATTCATGCCGACTGTGGTATCGGCGTGACGGTTCGGAAACTTGAGCGCACGGCCATCATCCGCTGTCCATCATGACGTCACATTCCTCTCACCGCCCCTGGAGGGGGCACGTCTATTCAGGATTCCCAGCCGGTTGCCGAAGAAGGTGTGGTATTCATGCCGAACGAATAGGAACGGACTTCAATGGCACGCATCATCTCAGTCGCCTCGGGCAAAGGAGGGGTTGGGAAAAGCGTGGTCGCGGCCAACCTGGCTCTGATCTTGGCGCAAAGCAAAAAGCAGGTGGTTCTCGCTGACCTCGACATCGGGGGCGCCGATGCCCACGTGCTGCTGGGCCTCCTCAACCCTACGCTCACCCTAACTGACTTTCTCGCCCGTCGAGTCGAGCAGCTGGACGCTCTGGCTCAATCGCTTCCCATTCACCCATCGTTGCGCATCATTCCAGGGACAGGCGATACCCTTGCCACTGCCAATATGTCCTATTCGCAAAAGCGGCGGCTTATTCGAAATTTCCAAGCCATCCGCGCCGACGTGGTCGTCGCCGATATCGGAGCGGGAACGAGTTACCATGCGCTTGATTTTTTTCTGATGGCTGACCATCACATCGCCGTGGCTACGCCAGACCCAACCTCCGTGCTGGACCTCTATCGCTTCATCAAGCTGGCCGCTATCCGCCGAGTGTTATCGATGTTCTTAATGCGCGATGTCATGGCAGAGGGACTGGCGAACCGAGATTACAGCAGCGTGGAGGAAGTATTAGACGTTGCGGGCAAGACCGACGAATCCGGCCGGTCGGTTGCAGAGGCAACCTTGAGAGCGTTTCAACCGGCTCTCATTCTCAATCGTGTTTCAGGGCGCGCCCGCGTCAATGTCCTACAGCTCAAGAAGCTGCTCAAGGAGTATGTGGGGGGAGACTTGACCTTATTAGGCGAAATTCCTGATGACCCCGCAATGGAACAAGCGGTACGGGCATACGTCCCGGTGGTCCAGCACGCGCCATCTTCTCCAGCTGCAGTCGCACTCACGAAAACCGCCGAGGCACTGACGTTGCTGCTTCGCGACTCCCCGGCGCAAGCAGCTTGATTCGGTTGAATGGCCTGAAGTTCGAGGCGGTGTTTCTGGTCAATCGTCACTCGGTATCTTCAAGGGAGCCGCTCTCCGGGCGTGGCACACCGGCCACGTGCACGGCGTGTGAGCCTTCCCATCATCGAACCCCTTGCACGATCACCGCATACCATCCGAGGCCGTCGTATTCCTGATAGCCGAGCGTTTTGGCATACGCGACCACTTCGTGTTTATCGTTGACGTAATGGCCTCGTTGGCGTCCTTGATGTTGAAGTGTGAACGGCAGCAGTATTCCTTGATAATCGGACGCCGCGATTACGCGCAGCTTGCCATCCAACAGGATCACGCGGGTGTGTTTCCACGCAGCGTCGGATATTGCCGGTTCCTTCTGAACAATAATTCTGGCTTGCCCTTCCCATTCAAACAGGTCTTTAAGGACTTTCTTTTCTTCCGCCGGCA
>CAZNBG010000131.1:0-8126 GCA_964570915.1 uncultured Nitrospira sp.
TTCAGGGCCGAGCCCGAGCGCTTCCAGGCAATCCTTTGGGACGGGTCGATGCCCGACCTCACCGGTTCCGAACTGGCGGGCGAGGTCTTGCGCTTCCGCCCCGACATTCCGATCGTGCTGATGAGCGGATACGTGACGGGCTCGCTCACTACGCGTGCGCGCGATGCGGGCGTGCGCGAGGTGCTCAGCAAGCCGCTCGTCGCGGAGGCAGTCTCCAGTATGCTCGATCGGTGGAATCCAGGACATGGTTCGGGAATCGGCGACCGTGGAGAGTCCATAGGAAGGTCAGCGAGTACATTGAATGAGCCGCAAAGGAGGCCCACATGAAACGAGTGCTGCTCGTGGAAGATAACCTCGGTGATGCCAGACTTGCTCAGGAAATGCTCTCCGAATCGCCGGATTTCGAGGCGGATGTGACCTGTGTCGGTCGTCTCAACCAGGCTGTTGAGGTGCTGACAAACCAATCCTTCGATGTGGTGCTGCTTGATCTCTCGTTGCCGGACAGCAATAAGCTCGAAGGACTTCAGCGCTTGCAACCCCTCTCGAAGGAAACGCCGATCATTGTGTTGACCGGTTTAAACGACAAGGCGCAGGCGCTTGAGGCACTCAAGCATGGCGCGCAAGACTACCTGTTGAAGGGAACCATGAATTCGGAGGCTCTGATACGAGTGATTCAATACTCCATCGAACGGAGAGCGTCCGACGCACGCTACCGATCGCTGGTCGCGAACATTCCCGGTGTAGTGTATCGCTGTCAAAGCGATAAGCGCGGGGCGCTCCTGTTTGCGAGCCCTTCGTTCGACACGTTAACCGGATATTCCACAGACGAATTCATGGCGAAGGCGTCGGGTGGCTACTCGGACTTGATTCATCCGGATGATCGGGAACGGACGATGTGCATGCTGCTGGGAGCCGTGACCCGCAAACAGCCGTATTCAATCGAGTACAGGATCCGGCGAAAGGACGGTCAGATCCGTTGGATTTTCGACCGGGGACAGGGTGTGGGACCGGCACGCGGAGCATTGCCGAATCGAGACGGTGTGTTGTTCGATATCACCGAACAACATGCCATGGAAGAGAAGTTCAGTAAGGCCGATCAGCAGCTGAGACAGGCGGAACAATTCGCCGCAATGGGGAACCTGGCCTGCGGGGTCGCGCATGACTTCAATAATCTCATAACCGCCATCAATGGCTTTGCCGATCTTGTCGTCCATGATCTTCCCGAAGACACGCGCGCGCACGGTCGCATGCTGCAGATCCGAAAAGCCGGCCAGCGAGCCATGGCGATCACACAACACTTGCTCGCGCTTGGAAAGACGACCGCGCAGGACCCGACGCTCCTGGACATGAATCTGCTGCTGACAGATATGGAGCGCATGATCCGGCTGGTCATCGGAGTGCGCCGCGAAATCACAATCGTTTCGGATCCATTCCTGGGCCGTGTCAAGGGCAACCCGAGAGAATTGGAGCAGGCGCTGCTCATCCTGGCGATGAATGTCATCCGGGGCCACGAAGACGATGTGCACCTTCAGATCGAGACACGGATCTGGAATGTCAGTGGTAAAGACGCGGAAGCGATGGGTTTTGTTTGCCGCGGCCCATTTGCAGCCGTAGTCATTCGAGCCGTCTCTCAGGATGTTCCCGTGAGCACGAGCTCGGTCCCGCAATGTTTGGTTCTTCCCGAGAATGAAGGGATCGACGAAGAAGAAAGGTATGGTATGGCGACGGTGTTGAGGATCGTCACGGAGCATCAGGGGTATTGTTTCGTCTCCGAAGACGATATGGAGGTGAACGAGTACACACTGGTGTTTCCAGTGGCGCACATCGCCCAAGAGGCGCTGGCATTTAACCATGCGACCCAGTCGCCGATTCGCACCGGCTCTGAAACGGTATTGGTCGTCGACGACGAGGATACCGTCCGTACGCTGATCCGTGAGTTACTTGAGGCGAACGGCTACCGCGTCCTGGATGCCTCGGATGGAACCCAAGCTCTCCATGTGAGCGAGCAGCACAAGGAGAAAATCGATTTGCTCATCGTGGATGAGGTCATGCCAGGCCTCAGCGGTCACGAACTGACCGCCCAAATGGCCGAGCTGCGCCCGCAGCTGTGTGCCTTGCCGATGTCAACCATCAAGCCCCAATTCATGTTTGAGGAGAAGCCGTTCCTTATGAAACCGTTTACAGCGGATGTTCTCTTAAAGAGAGTTGGCGAGGCTCTACAGGACGGCCCGATTGGTCATGCGGCTGCGGTGCAATAAGAACGCCGGAACACTTCTTTTGATTGAGCAGCTATCCGTCAGCAAGTGGTCTTTATCGTGGGGGGAGCCATGTCTCGGTTTTGGGGTATCGATAGCCGATTATTGACGATTGGCTCCTTGGTGGGAATCGTCCTGATCGTCTCCTTGGCTATTTCGATGATGATCCCGACCGGGGAATGGGCACTTCCCTTTGTGCATGCCGCTGTGGAAGCGCTGGGGGCATTCCTCGCGATCGTCGTTGCCTGGCATTCCCTCACCACCTATATGGCGAATCCCCGTGAATCTCACCAAGTCTGGGTTGGCTTAGCGTTTCTGAATATGGGCGTCCTCTATGGATTTCACGCGCTTGTCGCTCCGGGGGACCTGTCGGTTTGGTTTCGGAGTTGTGCGACGTTTATCGGCGGCATGCTGTCGCTGCTTGTGTGGATACCTGGGCCGGTGCATCGAAAGGTTCCAGTCGGATGGACAGTGATCATCTGTATGGTGGCATATCCCCTCTTCGGAATCGTTTTCTTCAGAAACCCACAGTTCATTCCACACATGGTCGATCAGAGAGATATGACATGGATCACAACGTGTTTCACCGTCAGTGGTGGACTCGCATTTGTTGGGAGTGCCGGTTGGTTTCTTCGCCACCTGAAACATTCGTCACGATGGGAACCAGTACGGCAAGCCTCCTGCTACGCATCTATCGGCATGTCAGAGATCTTCTTTACCTGGTCGACCTTATGGGATCCCATGTGGTGGTGGTGGCACGGCGTCCGGCTCTTCTCTTACGGCATTGTTGCCTATAGCGCAAAAATGGATTTCGAACAGGGACTGGTTCGTCAAGCTGAAGACGCCCTGCAGGCGGATGAGAATGCTCGGTTCCGATTGGTCGTGGAATCCGCGCCCTGCGGCATGCTGATGGTCGGCCCCAATGGCACGATATCGATGGTCAACCATCAGCTTGAAGTGTTGTTTGGATACGATCGCAATGAGTTGGTGGGAAGCCCTATCCACACCCTCTTGCCTGAGCGATTGCGAACAACACCACGGAGCATAGAGCTATTGCATGCCGACATTCCATCTCCGGAAAACGTTTGGCAGGGAAGAGACCTGGTTGGGTTGCGCAAGGACGGGACAGAGTTTTCAATCGAAATGGGTTTCAGTCACATCGATTTCAGTTCCGGAAAACAGATTCTGGCGACGGTGATGGATATTACCGAGCGGAAGCACGCCGAAGAGCAGCTTGAGCGACAGACGGCGGAGTTGAGCCGTTCCAACCATGAGCTGGAACAGTTTGCCTATGTGGCATCGCACGATCTGCAGGAGCCATTGCGGATGGTGTCGAGCTATTGCGGGCTTTTGGCTCGCCGGTACAAGGGGAAGATCGATCAGGATGCCGACGAGTTCATCCAGTTTGCCGTCGGCGGAGCCAATCGCATGAAGGACCTGATCGACGATCTGCTCATGTACTCACGGGTTGGTCGGCGAGAAAAGCCTTTGGTCTTGGTTGACGTCGGCGAAAGCCTGCAGGCGACTCTGGCCAATCTGAAGATCGCCATCAACGAAACAGGCGCGTCGATTCATTGCGAGGCATTGCCGCGGGTGATGGCCGATCCGGTACAGCTGACTCAAGTGTTTCAGAATCTGATCGGCAATGCATTGAAGTTCTGTGGCAGCCGCCGTCCGGTGATCCATGTGTCGGCCCGGCATTCGGATGAGCGACAGGATCCGTCACGGTGGATATTCTCCATACAAGACAATGGGATCGGCTTCGAACCGCAATTCCAGGAGCGGGTGTTCGAGATCTTCCAACGCTTGCACACGCGGCAGGAGTACGAGGGGAACGGCATGGGACTGGCCATCACGAAGAAAATCATCCAGCGGCACGGGGGCACTATCTGGGTAGAGTCAACTCCTGGCGTAGGCACGACCTTCTTTTTCGAGCTACTCGGGCATGTTTCGGAAGGGGTCAACGCGGCTGCTTGAACATGAGGTGGTGAATGAATGAGTTTTTCCCTTGGTCCATCTCCTCCGGATTTCTCCCGCACGGCCAGTGTCTACTCTGGGAGTCGGGCCTGATCTGGCTGCATGCGATCGCCGACAGCGTGATCGTCCTTGCCTATTACTCCATTCCCTTCATACTCGCCTATTTTGTGAAGAAGCGGAGTGATTTGTCCTTTGGGTGGATCCTTCATCTATTCAGCGCATTCATTTTTGCGTGCGGGACCACACATCTCATGTCCATCTGGACTCTCTGGCAGCCCGCGTACTTCGTGGAAGGATTGACGAAAGTTGCGACGGCCGGGTTGTCCATCCTTACGGCGATTCTCTTGGTTAAGCTTGTGCCGCAGGCGCTTACCTGGCCGAGTCCTGCTCAATTGGAGCAAGTCAATCAGGAACTGCGATCGGAGATCGCACAACGGCGTCAAGTGGAGAATGAGTTGCGCCACACGTCAGATGAATTGCAAGCACTTATCGCAGCGCGCACGACCGAACTGGCCAAGGCCAATGAGGCATGGCACGTAGAAACCGTCGAACGTAAGAGGTCGTTAGAGGCGTTGCGGAAAAACAAGGCGCAATTCATGATATTGGCAGAGGTTGCTCCCGTCGGCATCTTCCACTGTGATCGGGACGGTCTCATCCAGTATGCCAACGACCGCTTGATCGAGATGATCGGCGTGACGTCGCAGGAAGAAGTGCGAACGGGATGGGGGCACGCTCTTCATCCTGACGATCATGATCGGGTGCTGACTGCCTGGGCCCACACGGTTGAAACCGGCCAACCTTTCCGATCGGAACACCGGTTTGTGCATCGTGACGGCAGCGTGACCTGGGTGCTGGGGCAGGCCTCCACCGTCCCCAGCGAGGACGGAACCGTGATGGGATTCGTCGGCACGCTGACGGACGTGACTGAAGATAAAGCGAAAGAAGAACAGTTCCGGCTCGTGGTGGAATCGGCGCCTTGCGGCATGCTGATGGTCAATTCAGAAGGGCGGATTACCCTGATCAACGCCCAAATCGAAGCGCTTTTTGGATATGGGCGGAGTGAGTTGATCGGGAGTTCCGTTGAGCAGTTGATTCCGGGTCGGTTCCGGAGTGCCCATCCCGAGATGCGGGAGACCTTCGATCATGCTCCCAGCGTCCGATCGATGGGGGTAGGGCGGGACTTATTCGGACTACGCAAAGACCACACCGAATTTCCCGTCGAAGTCGGGCTCAATCCCATTCGAACCGAGGATGACGTATTCGTCTTGGCGACCGTCGTGGACATTACCGAGCGGAAGCGCGCCGAACAGGAGCTTGAGCGACAGACGGCGGAGTTGAGCCGTTCCAACCATGAGCTGGAACAGTTTGCCTATGTGGCGTCGCACGATCTGCAAGAGCCATTGCGGATGGTGTCGAGCTATTGCGGGCTTCTGGCTCGCCGGTACAAGGGGAAGATCGATCAAGATGCCGACGAGTTCATCGACTTTGCCGTCGAAGGGGCCAAACGCATGAAGACTTTGATCGACGACCTGCTCACGTACTCACGGGTCGGCCGGCGAGGCGAGGCTCCGATTGCCATTGATGCAGCGAAAAGTGTGCGGACGGCGGTCGCCAATTTGCAAATCGCCATCAAAGAGGCAGGCGCAGTCATTCACTGCGACTCGTTGCCCACCGTGTTAGCTGACCCGACTCAGCTCGCTCAAGTGTTTCAGAATCTGATCGGTAACGCTCTTAAATTTAGCGGCGAACGGCCGCCGGTCATTCGCATCTCGGCAGGCACCACGTCCGGAGCCAAGGGCGTTTCTCAGTGGCGATTTTCCGTTCAAGACAATGGGATCGGTTTTGATCAACAGTATTGCGAACGCGTGTTCGTCATATTCCAACGATTGCATACGCGGGGTGAGTATCCAGGCAATGGTATGGGACTGGCGATTGTCAAGAAAATCATCGAGCGTCATGGCGGCAGGATTTGGGCGGAATCCATGCCGGGAACCGGTACGACCTTCTTTTTTACACTGAGTGGTCCGTTGGCGGAACGCTCGACTGCGGCATGAATCAGGGGATAAGCGAAAACCGACATGTCATGCAATAACGACAGGAACCTCATTTTCGTATCCCATTTTCGCGGAGGAAATCATGGATCTTCAAAGACAGGCTGCGGCTCGATCGGAACCGGAGCGTGCGCAAGGCGACATCAGGCTGTTTGATCACCAGTCGATGGAATCCTCTCAGAGCAAAATCCGGTTGAAGCACATTCCGGCTAAGGGTCAGGGAGGAGAAACAATGAGCGAAGGAACGGGGTGCGCGATCGAAATTCTGTTGGTGGAGGACAACGTCGGCGATGTCCGTCTGACCAAAGAGGCCCTGTCAGAAGCGAAGGTGCCCAATCGCCTGCACGTGGCACACGATGGCGTGGCTGCCCTACAGTTTCTCCGAAAGGAACAGCCGTATAGTGAAAGCCCTCAGCCGGATCTCGTGCTTTTGGATCTCAATCTACCGAAGAAAAGCGGATTTGAGGTGTTAGCGCAAATGAAGCAGGATCCGGCGCTCAAAACCATTCCTGTCATCATCTTGACCAGTTCGAATGCGGAAGGAGATGTGCTGAAGAGCTATGACAATCATGCCAATGCGTATGTCACGAAACCGGTTGACCTCGAGAAATATTTTACCATCGTGGAACGTATCGACGACTTTTGGCTAGCAACCGTCAGACTCCTGACAAATCCTCCACGTTGAAAGGTGTGAACATCGGGTGGACGACCACAATCCACCCTTCATGCTCTCCGTCGAGTATTCGAACCGAATCGAGGTCGATAAACACGAAAGGCCCGGAAGAATTCTCCCGAGCCTTTCGTGGTTGATACCGATAGTGTAGGTATCAGCTGTTTTTCAGACTCTCAGCCCAGGATTCCGTGGCTGAGCTTAGTACATCCCCTCCATGCCATGGCTATGTCCGCCTGGCGCGGCCGGCTCCTTCTTTTCCTCGGGGAGTTCGGTGATCATGACCTCAGTGGTGAGCATCAGACCCGCCACGCTGGCGGCGTTCTGGAGCGCCGTCCGCGAGACTTTGGTCGGGTCGATGATACCGGCCTTGATCATGTCGACATATTCATCCGTCGCGGCGTTGTAGCCACCGTTCACGTTTTTGTCTTCGCGGACCTTGCCCACGACGACCGAGGCTTCCGCGCCAGCATTCGCGGCGATTTGCCGAACCGGCTCTTCCAGCGCACGCCGGACAATGTCGAGTCCGACCTTCTGTTCCACTGAAACATCCTTGAGCCCATCGAGCGCCTTGACACAGCGAAGGTAGGCTGTGCCGCCACCTGGGACGATTCCCTCTTCCACCGCCGCCTTCGTGGCGTGCAGGGCGTCTTCGACGCGAGCCTTCTTCTCCTTCATCTCGGTTTCGGTCGCGGCGCCGACATTGATGACCGCTACACCACCCACGATCTTTGCCAACCGCTCTTGCAGCTTCTCGCGATCGTAGTCGGATGTCGTTTCATCGATTTGCGCCTTGATCTGCTTGACACGGCCTTCGATCTTCTTGGAATCGCCGTAGCCTTCCACGATCGTCGTATTGTCCTTATCGATCGTGACGCGCTTGGCGCGGCCGAGGTCCGTCAGCTTGACGTTCTCGAGCTTGATGCCGATGTCTTCGGAAATCACCTGACCGCCTGTGAGGATAGCGATATCCTCCAGCATGGCCTTACGGCGATCGCCGAAGCCCGGTGCCTTCACAGCCGCGACATTCAGGGTGCCGCGCAGTTTATTGACGACGAGGGTCCCCCAGGCTTCGCCTTCGACTTCTTCAGCCAGGATGACGAGCGGTTTGCCCATCTTGGCCACTTGCCCGAACAGGGGGAGCAAGTCCCACATGCGGCCGAATTTCTTCAC
>CAZNBG010000132.1:0-8027 GCA_964570915.1 uncultured Nitrospira sp.
AGTTCGAACGCTAGCGTAGCGCAGGCGCGACTCGCGATCGGTAAGCTTGTCAATATAGCGAATCTGACTGGTCCTGCGCTGTGGCCCGATAGGCTTCTGATTTGGAGCCGGAGCAACAGAGTCGGCCGACGATTCTTGTTGTCGTGTGGCTGGAACCGGCGTGGGGTTATTCCCTTTGGCCAGAGGATAGATTCGGACCATTGCTTCTCTCCCCACCGGCGGCAAGCAGAGCGGGTCTTGTTTGTTCCCGAATTGTTCACGAGCGATACGAGCGACCTGCCCCCGAGCATACGTACAGAGTTCCCCTGCGATGACGGTACCATCCCGATCCACATCCGCGATACCTTGTAGCCCTCTCAAGAGATGGTACGTAAACAACCCGTGTTTCCCTTCTTCGAATGCATGGGCCTCCTGGAGGTGACGATTACCCACCATCCACATCTCTACATCTTTTCGCTCGTCGCCGGTACCGGACATCCAGTCGGGTGAAGGCATCGCGGCAAGATCGGCGCCTGGAGATGGCTCCAACGAGACATCGAACATCATGATGGCTCGTTCGATGGACAGCCGAGAAAGAGATTCCTGCAACCGTCGGAGCGGATAGAGCTGCTTCGGTTCAGAGAGTGTTCCGTCAAACGGCACGAGCGACACCGCGCCAGTTGCCCCATCCACCAGCGCTCGCCCGGCAAAAAACACATACACAACGGTCTCGGAGTCCGCCCGCTTGCGAAGCCATCGCTCAAACGTGTCCTCAAAATCCCGTTGCAGCGCTTGACGATCAAGCAACACCCGCACTCGCTCACGGGGAACACTCCCGATGGTGTGCAAATACTCAGCCATTACCGCTGCATCATGGCCGGCATACTTGACCTCCGGCATCTGTTTGTCACGAAAGGTTCCGACGCCGATCGCAATGATGACGGCTTTCGGCTGTTTGAATGCCGCAAGAGACTTCGGCATATGGTCGACATCTGGAATCGACACCTTGTTGGCACTCCTGGGTTTTCCTCCAAGGCTGAATATTTTTGGCGGTGGAACGGATTCCAACGGGCCGGCTGCTCGCAAGTGTAATGTCAGTTCCAACGGAAGGGCCTGCTCAGGCACCATCACTCGCTTCGTGACCGAGGTGTGTTTGATCTCCCCCGGCTGGAGTGTGCCGATTGGGACTTCCGAGGGAAATTGGGAGGCCGCCTCGGTTTTTCCTTGAACCAGGACGACCACGTCTTTGGCTTCCCTCGACCCCTCATTCTTAACATCAATTTCGATCGTGATCGCTTCGTCGTGTCCAAGCAACTGGTCACGGTTTTCGTCTCGGATAATGGCACGGAAGCTAAGCTGTGCCGGATGGACCACCTCTGCTGGAGCGGCAGGTGGCTGCTCCACCATTTCCGGTACCACTGCAGGGAGAACGGCGGAGGCCCCAGCCGCCGGCGCCACCGCTGTGGAGCGCGACCGGGTGGCCATGGGAACCCACGTATCCCGCTGGGCGGCGTATTCTCGGATCTGGGCAGATTGCGCCATTTGTTTCGCCAGGCCGTCGGCCACGGAGTCGATGGCTTCCTGAACGATCGCCTCTAGCCCCACGATTTGGCAAGACTGATCGCCGACCGTCACGGTCCCGCGCCCGATACCCTCGAGCTTTTTGCTGAAGAGTAGGGCTCCATCACGGGCCAGGAACACCATTTCAATCCCCACTCTCGCAGTCGCCGGATATGTCCCCGGCGCTTGCGTTGGAACGGCAAGGTCGATCCGTCTGAGTCCTACGCCCACTTCAATCACCCCGTCAGATGCGAGAGTTTCCTCAGGCAGACTCTGGGCCGTGAGGCCGGTAAAGGCCTCGTTCAACTTTTTCGGGACCGACCCCATAAGAACGTCGGCCAGGGGAAATGACGCCGCCTCGCCACAGGCGTCCTGGAACGGAACCTCCGCCGTGGTGCCGCTGGGCGAGAACCAGATGGCCGGTGTCAATGGAATCGGTTGGGAAGAGATCGGCTCCTTCCCGCGCTTCAGCACGGAGCAGCCGATAATCGACAAGACCAGCAATAGGACCACACAAGACGCCGCGAGATGCCGGCGCGGTGGGCAGTCACCAATCAATCTTGAGCGTTGTCCTTTCACGCTGTGGTTATACCGAATTCCCTGCTGGGTCACAACCCGGGGAGCGCATTGACAGCCCTTTTCCCCTCAGCTAAGGTCGCCTGCATGTCAACCCCAGCGGTGTCTTCTTCCCCGACTTCGTCATGGATTCCTTGGTCTGCCTTTGCGCGGTTGATTCGTCTGCAAAACCAAACTGGTACCTACTTATTATTATTCCCGACGATGTGGTCCCTGGTCCTTGCCACTCATGGGATTCCGCCACCCCATTTGCTCGCGATTTTCATTATCGCCTCATTCTTGATGAGGAGCGCGGGGGTGATTTTAAACGATTTAGCTGATCAATCATTCGACCGGCAAGTCACCCGTACGAAGATGCGTCCTCTGGCTTCGGGTGAGCTATCACGGCGTCATGCCTATCTATTGCTCAGTCTACTCCTATTCGCAGCCGCGAGCCTCCTGCTCTTCCTTCGCCCCATCGTAGCATGGCTTACCCCGGTGGCGGTCATTCTCGCGGCCCTGTACCCATATTCCAAACGGTGGATCCATATCCCCCAAGCCATGCTCGGTATCGCGTTTGGCTGGGGAACAATCATGGCCTGGGCGGCGGTACAAGGGAAATTGGATGCGCCGGCGTGGTGCCTCTTCGGAGCAACAGCCGCTTGGGCAGTCGCATACGATACCATCTATGCCATCCAGGATCAGGAAGACGACCGACGCATCGGGGTCAAATCCGCCGCTCTATACTTCGGGTCGTCCGTTCACTATGGAGTAGGCCTGGCATTCGGAACCATGGTGGCCTTCTTGATGATAGCTGGATGGCTGACTCAGCTGGGATGGCCGTATTACGCAGTGCTATCGGGAGCGATCCTGTTCTTTCTGTTCCAGATCCGTCAGCTACGAGGCCCGCTGACGCCATCACAAGCCTTTGCTCTGTTTCGAGCCCACGTGTGGATCGGCGTCACCATCCTCGCCGGACTGCTGGCAGGCGTGCAGGGTTAAGGCTTCTCGACTGGTTTTTCTGCGACCGGCTCCGCTTTCGCCGCGCGTAACGTAGACACATACATGGTCACGGCCTTCGCGTCCGCATCATTCAATCCCAATGCAGGCATGCGTGTTGCCGAATCCATGGCTTGAGGATTCTTCAGCCAGCGGTAGATCCACGTGGCGTTCAGCCGGAATCCTGCCCGATCCAGGGTCGGGCCGATTTTACCGCCCTCGCCGGCAAGTCCGTGGCAGCCATTGCAGCCGTATTTGTTTTCGTATAGCCTTTTACCGCGGTCAGCCAACTGTGCGGCTTCTGCTGGCTTGATCGTCAAATCCGGTCTGGGAATACTGGCGCCTTTTCCCGGCCGTGTCGAGAAGTTGTTCAGCACCACCTGGGCTGCATCCATTTCTTTCTTGGCTTGAACCATCGCGGCCTGCTCAGCGGCGTATGTGGACTCGTCCACGTCGACATCTTTCTTCAGCGCTTCGCTTTTCCTCTCCGCTTCCTCGTTCGCCTTCGTCTCTGCCGCCTCATAGGCCTGCTTGGCCTGTTCGAATTTCGCCTGCGCGGCTTTCAATCCTTCGTCAAGTGAGGTCTTGCGCGCCGCGACGTTGTACCCCATCTTCATGCCATGCAACGTGCGCACGTGCCCGACGATCGCCCAGATTTCATCCTCGGACAAGGTATATTTGAACGTCGGCATCGTCGGAACGGCGAAGTCATCATCTCCGATCTCATCTCCACCTTCTTCGCTGGTATCCAACATGTCGCGTGAGATGGTATTGAACAGTTCCTCATCCTTGAACGTGCCCATCTCGGACTTATTGGACAGATCTTTCGGCTTCGGATCAGGCATGGCCGACCAATTAAACCCTTCGTTTTGCTTGCCGCTCGGGCCATGACAATCACTACAGTAGTGCGTATAGAGTTCCTTCCCCCGCTTCTCTTGCTCGTTCGCGCAACCACCGGCGACCAAAGCCAAGCCTCCTATCACTCCAACCGCCAACCCAACGACACCCAGCCTTGCCGCCTTCATGCTCATTGCCCTTTCTTGAGTTTTCGGATCAGGACAAACTGAAATCCCAAGGCCAATGCGGCGGCCACCGCCCCATACAGATAGCTGGAATAATCCGGCGGTGCATCGGCCCGAAAATACCACCACGAGGAGACGGCCTTTTGAGATCCCTTTTCGACCAGGTCACCCGCGCCATCTTTTCGTCCGTCCCATACCGCGAACGCGATACTGATAAACTGTCCCGGCGTAATTTGAACATCTTCCTCAACGTGGCCGGTCGACAGATTGCGGGAAAAGACCACTTTCCAAGTCCCGTTTGAGTAGATGCCTTTCGCTTTCACGTCTTGGTGCTCTTGCGGCTTCAATGTGCCAAAGCCCTTGGCACTCATATCGACAGCCTTGTCCGTCTTATGTTTCCAAAACCAAATATTGACCGGTCCACCTTCCACCTGCAACATCGGCTGGCCATGAGCAAAATGCGCTTTCTTGTCCCCTACCATGAACTCGAGCGCCGCGGCGTCGTCTGGATCCTGGGTGGGATCGCTATATTCGAGGAGGATTGCGACCTGGTTGCCGTCGTGCAACGCGCGCGCGGACACATCCTTGACGGTGACTTCTTGAATGCGGTCCTTCCAATGCACCTGTGGTGACATGGGAAAGGATGCCGGCGGCGCGCTGCTCCAGGCCGCAGCGTTCGGATCGTCCAGGGGCAGCCCACCCGTCATGAGCGTCGCTCGAACGGCCACGCTCTCCTGAGCGAAGCTGAGCGATGCGGCACCGAGAACCATGGCCACGATCACTGTCGTCCCACTCCGCAGAACCTGTTTCTGTACGCGATTCGCCGGTTTCATACTGGCCTCGTTCTCCCTACACACTAGGTCCATGCCCGTATCCTCGCGCGCTTACTCCCATGTTCGCGGGGATTGATGGGCTCCGTCGTATTCGCCCATGATGATCTTCCAAATCCATTCATCCGGCAATTCCACTTCCCAACGGGGCATCGCGGACTTCCATGGTGTCCCTTCGATTGGAAGACCGACTCCGCCCTTCTTGATGCGCCAGAACAGATAGCTCTCTTGCAACATCGCGATCGTCGTCGGATCGGCGAAGTTGGCAGGGGCCGGAATAAAACCACGAGCGGCCGGCCCCTTTCCATCGAAGTTGCCCCCGTGACAGGGGGAACAAAAAGCCGCGTAGAATCCCTTCCCCTGCATAATATTGTCAGGGTTCTTGGCAACAGGATTTGATAGGCCGGTGTATTCACCAGGCGGCGCAGGATGAATCGTTCTGCTCTCTACCGGCGGCAGATCGCTCGTGGCGGTGCTTCCATACGTTTGCCATCCCACCAGGACGGGAAACAGGACGAGGACGCCATAACGAAGCGCCTGCAGACCTCCGATCTTCTCTCCGGTCAGGAATCGCTGCATGGGCCCCCAGAAGGCATCCTTGGACTCTCCGCTCAATGTCTGGAAGATGACGATGCCGGACGCCGTCAGGAGGAGATAGAGGAAAATCAAGCTGGAGGGAAGAGGCGCCGAGCCGGGGATGTTCGGCAACACAAACTTCAGGAACAGGTACATGGCTACCATCAGTACGATTGGCTTCCCTAACGCGCCCATACGTTCCTCCCTAGTGCGAGTGTGCCTTGGCGACCAGCGCGGATTCGGCCGCTTTGACCGGGGCCGGCGCCGCCTTACCCGGTATCTCAAGATCCGACACGCCGACGGAGATCGGTTCGCCACTCATTTGTTGTAGAAACGCGATGACGGCCAAAATTTCATTCTTCGAGAGCCCGATCGGATCCTTGTCGATACGCGGCATCGTAGCCGGATACTCCTTGGGCACGCCGCCATGCCGGTAATCCTGATACACGAAGGCCTGGGGATCGGTCAGACTTTCATAGAGAAAGTCCTTGCTCAGTTTTGCGCCGATTCCCTTCAAATCCGGACAGCGGGCCGATTCACTTGGACCAATGGAATGGCACAGCGCACATTGACCTTTGCTGAAGAATACCGTCTGCCCGATGGCGGCAATGTCCGTTGGTGTCTTGATACTCGCGATGTCGATCTTTTCTTCTGCCGGGGGGAGCGATGCCAGCTGCGGGACAGCGAGAGACATCAGCGAAAACAGCCCGAGCACGATGAAGACGAACCCCGTGACTCGGACAAAGGTGGCTTGGATGAACAGCAGGATGAGAATTCCAAACCCGACGATTGACAGTGCGATCAATTGTAGTTGTGCGACTTCACTCATGGCTCTCCAACTCGTAAGTGTGTCGTGCTGTGTATGTTTGATTCATGACTCTCACCTAGCTCTGTTGCCGCTCCTCCGGCGCCCCGCCTGCCATCGCTGGAATGCCGTGCGGCAGCTCTCCCTTTTTGGTTCCGGAAGCAGCTTTATACTTATCGCCCATGGTGGCGACCCAGAAGATAAACGCCACGAGGATGCAGAAGAAAAATGTACAGAAGGCCATGATCAGCGATGCGCTGCCGAGGGCCGGCGAATATGCATAGGGCGACGAATCGCGCATAACCCCGTACACATGCCAGTGGACTCGCGACGAGGATCGCGCGTAACCCATCAGCGTCATGAGGAGGATGACCATGACCGCATTGAGGACCAGCGCATACCCGGCGCGGGGAGGCATACTACCCCAGACCATCTCCGTGGTCGTCCTGGCGCTCTTGAGTAACAGCGCCGTCAATGGTGTAATGGTCAGAATCACGAAGATGACAATCAGCACCTGGGACGTGGAGAAATAATTGATGCGGACGATCGCCGGCACAAAGTACCCCCACACACCGAGGACGATGACGGCGAGACTGGCCAACACCAACACGGCGCCCATGACCGCCTTTCCCAGCTTCGCCCACCCGGCTGTATCTTGTTTTCCCGCCCGCCAATACATGACGAAACTCATGAAGGTAATGAGAATCATCAGGTTGGATACCGTCATTTTGGCCGACATGACGCCCAGAACACCCAACAAGGGGTGGTGAGCCCCTCCCATCTTCTGGGCCTCTTCGATGCTGGCGACAAGGGAGTGCGGCGTCATCCACACCGCGAGACAGAGCAGCAAACTGACCAACATCATCAACATCGCCCGTCGATATTTACCCTCAGACCCGGGGATTCGATAGGTGATCCCCAGCCAGAAGTAATAATTCGATCCCAGGAACAATACACCGATCAGCATAGCCTGGATGATGAAGAGCCAGGACAGGAAGCCTCCCATCAGTGTAATGCCCATCTGCTGGTTGTACTGATAGATTTCCCGCATGAGCCAATACCCGGCAAAGGGCAGCGCCAACAGACCGAACACGCCGATAAAGTTGCCAACATAGCCCATCCAATCGTAATGCTCACGCTCCTCGGCATTCTTGACCGACAAGTATCGGACTCCGGCATAGGCTCCGCAAATGTAGCCGCCGAGCACGACGTTGGCGATGAGCCGATGGATGTTGATCGGCCACCAGGTCGGATTCCAGGTTGCTGCCCATGCGCGCTCGATGGCCGTGCCTTCTGAAATGACGACCGGACTGGATTGGAACGTCGCCCAGGCGTTGGGCACAATCATGATGAACAGCGCGAAGAAATTCAGGAGGAATCCCAATACCACGTGCACCGTTTTCAACTTGCCCTCCTGCATGGCATCCCATCCGTACCAATACAGATAGAGCGTCGCAGTCTCGAGCAAGAAGAGGAGACAGTACAGGAGAAAGGACGGAAAGAAGACATCCGTCAGATAGTTCATCAGTTTCGGATAGAACGCCACTAAGAGAAACAACAGAATGCCGCCGAACAGGGCAGTCGTCGCATAGGCCGAGGTGAGGAGCTTGGTAAATTCCTTGGCAAGCTTATCGTAGCGTTTTTCGCCTCCCCTCCAGGCGATTACTTCGCAGAGCCACGCAAAGATCTGCACCCCCAACC
>CAZNBG010000133.1:0-8003 GCA_964570915.1 uncultured Nitrospira sp.
GCCAATGCTCGGGGCGGATTCCCTCCGGAACGATCGTGAGACCTTCATATTCGGTACGCGACACCTGGTATGCAGCCCGTCGGTGATTGCGAATGACCCGCAGCATGTGTTCCCGATTTTTTGCGTAACCCGGGAACGGCGACAGCTCGGCGGCCATTTCAGCCGAGGCGCTGTACGCTTCCCCGGTCATGATGGAAGTAATGGCCCCGCAGATCGCCAGCGCTTTCGGCGAATCATACGGGATCCCTTGCCGCATCAGGACCGTGCCCAGATTCGCATAGCCCAACCCAAGCGTCCGGAACTGATAGCTCTTTTCCGCGATGGATCGGCTTGGGAAGGAAGCCATCAACACGCTGATCTCTAATGCGATGGTCCACAACCGAACGGCATGGCGGAAATGTTCCAGCTCGAATTGCCCATCGGCCGAGTAAAACTTCGTGAGATTGAGGGAAGCGAGATTACAAGCCGTATCGTCCAAAAACATGTATTCGGAACAAGGATTCGACGCGTTGATGCGGCCATCCTCCGGGCAGGTATGCCACTCGTTGATGATGGTATCGTACTGCGTTCCGGGGTCGGCGCAAATCCACGCCGCCCAAGCGATCCGATCCCACAGCTCTCTCGCCTTGATGGTCTTACAGACCTTCCCGTTCGTTCGGCGTGTGAGTTGCCAGTCGCCGTCCGCTTCGAGCGCGGCAAAAAACTCGTTTGGAATTCTGACACTATTGTTCGAATTTTGACCGGAGACCGTCTGATAGGCCTTCCCATCCCAATTGGTATCGTACTCGTGAAACACAAAATGCGTGAAACCCTGTTGCGCATAGGAAAACATTCGTTGGATATACGCCTCGGGCACCAGATCGCGACGGGCCGACGACAGGGCTTCGCGCAAGACCGGATTCGTCTTGTGATCGAGGTCCAGCCTCAGTGCGCCCTGGCCATCGACGGTATGACACGCTTTCAGTACGGCGTTGAGGCGTTGTGCACAAATCTTTGAACCCGTCACCATCGCCGCAACTTTTTGCTCTTCGACGACTTTCCAATCGATGAATTCCTCAATATCCGGATGATCGAGATCTAAACAGACCATTTTGGCGGCACGGCGCGTGGTTCCTCCGGACTTGATCGCCCCGGCGGCTCGATCCCCAATCTTGAGAAACGACATGAGACCTGAAGACCGCCCACCGCCGGAAAGTCCTTCCCCATCTCCACGCAATTTCGAAAAGTTCGTTCCGGTCCCGGAACCATACTTGAACAACCGCGCCTCCCGAACCCAGAGATCCATGATCCCGTTTTCATTCACGAGATCATCCTCGATCGACTGAATGAAACAGGCGTGGGGCTGAGGATGTTCGAACGCGTTGGCGGCTTTCACCACCTCGCGAGACTTGGGGTCGACGTAATAATGGCCCTGCGCCGGTCCCGACAACTCATACGCATAATGAAGGCCGGTGTTGAACCATTGGGGAGAATTTGGCGCTGCCATCTGGCGAGCCAGCATGTAACACATCTCATCGTGGAAGGATTCGGCATCTTCCGGCGCCTTGAAATACCCGTAGGATTTACCCCAATGAGTCCAGCATCCCGCCATGCGCTCAAAAACTTGGCGGGCGTCCCGCTCTCCACCCAGCACCGGCTCACCATTCAACCCGACAAGCGGCTGACCATTCTGATCGCGTTGTGGAACGCCAGCCTTCCGGAAATACTTTTGAGCCAATATATCGATAGCCAACTGAGACCATGCTTCGGGAACATCGATATTTTCGAGCTTGAATACGGTGGATCCATCGGGGTTCCGAATCTCCGACGACCGTTTGACGAACGCCAGACCATCGTAAGGGCTCATTCCTCGACGGGTGAATCTTCGTTCAATTCTCACGGTTGCCCTCCTCAAAGAGGAAAAGGATAACGTTGTTCAGCGGCATGTGGTTATGACGTTCATTCTATTGAGGGGAGACTACATATAGCTACCACAAATTTTTGTCAATACCAAATGTTGTGGATTTTTGGGGAATACGAGGAAAGACTGTGAATAGTCTCAATGTGAATATCCTAGCCGATTTGGGTTGTTCCAAGACGAGGTTATCCACAGAAATATTCCTTGAAATGAGGTCTCAGCAAATTACCCAGGCCATTTTTCTTTTTTTAGAAGGCCATTCGCCCAATTTTCAGCGTCACCTCCTCGACACCGTGGAGGGGGATGAATCGACCGCCGAGACCCAGGACCACGACGGTGGTATCCGCCACATGCGTCTCATACTGGCTGAGGAACCACCAGTTGTGCCTGACGGTATTCGGCCGAACAACCGACTCCAGGAGCTTCTTGCTTTGTGATCGAAAAATCTGCCGAATGAATTGCTGTTCTCGAGTCGGTGTACGCTGATCCATCCGATCCACCGCTTTGCCGAGTTCCTGTTCAATAAAGCGCAAATAGTCGTCCATGGTGGGATTCGACCATGCCAGCCCGACCGCGCCGGTCAGCGCAACGACCAGCATGCTCAAACGAAGAAGGCTCATGAGGCCCCGAACCTAGTATGTCCGATGTGATCCGATGACGGCCAAACCAGCCTGATTTGGCAAACGACTGTCAGCCGATGAGCTTGCCCTGACTTCGTTCATCTGAGCCTTGTGAGCCGGAGTCCACGACGGAGATGCGCGGAAGAGCCTTCTGTTCCGGATCGAGAAAATATCGGATCCGCCACACGGCCCAGAGGCCCGGCAGGGCCGCCACCACGGTCAAGATAAAAAACTGCGTCCATCCGACCATGGCAACGACATCCGCTGATGGGCGACCGGCAAATACCCTTCCCAACGCCTCCAACGAAGACAGCAGCGCGAACTGAGTGGCCGTATATCGGGGATCACAGAGCGACATGACCAATGCGACGAACGCTGCAGTTCCCATCCCTCCGGTCACATTTTCGATCACGACAGCCGCCGTCAGTACGCTCGCATTCTTTCCTGCCAATGCCAATGCGACAAATCCGAGGTTTGAGATCGCCTGCAATGCGCCGAAAAGCAACAGCGATGGCACGAGTCCGGACCTGGTCATCAAGAGTCCGCCCCAAAAAGCGCCCAGCAATGTGGCAAAAACACCTACCCCCTTCACCGCGCCTACATCCGTCGCGGAAAAGCCAAGCCCACCGATCAAAAAGGCGGTCTGGAGTGTAGAGGCAAAGGCATCTCCAAGCTTGTAGAGGATAATCATGGCCAGGAAGCCCCACCAAGGCGGCCGGGCAAGAAAATCAGCGAGCGGATGGCCGACGGCTTCCTTGAGACTCTTTGGGGCGTCGGCAACGAACGTGGGAATAGGACTGACCAAGACGACAACCATCCCTGCCAGCATGACGGCAGCCATCGCGAGATACGTCATCTGCCATCCAATATAATCGGCAAGCACCAACGCGCCGGCCCCGGAGGCCAACAGCGCAATACGATACCCGTTCACCCACACCGCCGCACCCAATCCGCGCTCGTGAGGACGGAGTGTTTCCGTACGATAGGCGTCAAAGACGATGTCCAACGAAGCGGCAAGAAATGCGACCAACAGCGCATAAGCCGCCAGCCAGCCAGGATGAATTCGCGGATTGGTCGCGGCCATGAGCCCGAGGCCGGCTGCAACACAGAGTTGCGTCAACACCATCCATCCACGGCGACGACCAAACCAGGGAGGGACCACCCGATCCATCACGGGAGCCCAAAGGAATTTGAGGGTATACGGAAGTCCGACCAGCGTGAAAATGCCGATAGTCTTGAGATCGACTCCCTCGATCGTCAGCCAGGCCTGCAAGGTACCGGACGTGAGCGCAAGCGGAAGGCCGGACGCAAAACCCAACGGCAGCATCACCAATATGCGCCGATTTATGAGACCGGTCAGGTCGAAGGATCCGTGTTTCATGGGAACTTACTCATACGAACGTCGGCTGAGTCGGACGTACCTTTAGGCACAGCAGCCGAGGCGATTTTCAGCCGCAACGCAGAATACCATCGGCTCCCGGTGCGGCTCAGCAGAATCACAAATCATGCGGGAGAAGACTCACCGGGTGGCGCAGAAACTAACAGGGCTGTCCGTTGAACACACAGGGTTTGTATCGTGAGATGTCGAAATCCGTATTTTCCTGATAAATCTTTTCATTACCATTGACCCCGTCCTGCTCAGGATCGTTCCACATGGTATGGTTCCACCAATAGAATAGCGGTTGGGCTTCAGTCTGGTAGACGGGATTGCCGTAGCTGCTGCGGGAATACTCCTGAACAAGCCGGGCGGTCACGTAGTCGATCTGGCCATTGCCGCTCAAGGAATACAGCATGATGAAAAGCCGCGCCTCATGGTCATACAGTTCATCAACACGAGTGCTGAGATCGGGCTCAACGGGAAGCGAATCTTTACTCCATCCGGTCGAAGGCGGGCTCCACAACAGCCACGTGAGAATACACACGAGAGTAAGCAGACGCGCGAGCTTCACGTTCACCTCTGGGGATCTTGACGTGATTCTATGCGAGCGTACGTCCGGCAATTAATGACGACGGACTGGGCTACCATGTCGACATGCAATCTTGCCGGAATACACATGACCTCCCTATAATGCTGTCCATCTATGAGCATCCGTGCATCACTTCATACGCTCGGTTGCCGCTTGAATCAAGCCGAAACATCGATCCTAGGCGAAGGTCTGCGGCATAAGGGTTTTCAGCTCGTGGAGTTCGGTCAACCAACCGACCTCCTCGTGCTCAATACCTGTGCCGTGACGGAAGATGCCGAACGGACCTCACGATATCTGATTCGCAAGACGCTGAAGCACTCTCCCCATGCCTTCATCGCCGTGACGGGCTGTTACGCTCAAACGGGAATGGACACCCTCAAACGGCAAGCAGGGATCGATCTTATCGTAGGCAACCAATTCAAACTCGACCTACCGACCTACCTTCCTCCGGCCGACGAACTACGGAAACGATCCGACATGGAGGTCCATCATACTACAACGATTTCGCGCGGAAGCTTCGACCTCCCACACTTTGCAGAACCTGACTCCACCCGCGCGCTGCTCAAGATACAGGACGGCTGCAACGCCATGTGCAGCTTCTGCATTATTCCGTTTGCGCGGGGGCACGAACGCAGTCGCACATTCGATGACATCCTCCGCGAGGTCGAGTCCTTAACGGCCAGAGGATACCGGGAGATCGTGCTCACCGGAGTGAATATCGGCGAGTACTCGCACAATGGCTTGGACTTTTGGGCGTTACTGCGGCGACTCGATCAAGTGGCCGGCCTCGAACGCATCCGCATCTCGTCGATTGAACCCACAACTGTCAGCGAAGAATTACTCGATCTCCTCGCGTCATCGAAGAAGCTCTGCCCATACCTGCATATTCCTTTGCAAAGTGGAGACGACCAGATCTTGCAGGCTATGAATCGACGCCATACGATCAAGACCTACAGCAAACTGATCGAAACGGCCCTCGCGATGATTCCGGACCTGGGCCTCGGCACCGATCTCATGGTCGGGTTCCCCGGAGAAACCGACGCGGCGTTTCGGAATACGTTGGCCGTCGCAACAGATCTTCCCTTCTCCTATGTTCATGTCTTCCCGTATTCACCGCGGCCGGGCACGGCCGCGGTGCGCATGAAACAACAAGTGCCGTCGGCCATCGTAAAGAAGCGAACAGATATTCTCCTGGATCTGAATTGCGCCAAACGGCTCGCTTTTCACAACAGACAAATCGGAAAGACGGTTTCGGTTTTATTTGAAGCGGGCACACGAGAGTCGTATCGCGTCGGAACAACCCCGAACTTTACGAAGGTCGCGGTCCTGGATTCTGAAGATCGTCAGAATCGGATCATGCCCGTTACGGTTTCCGCCGCGACAGACCGCAGTCCATTTTGCCCTTTCCTCCATACCGCACCCGCCAACACCACTCTGGCGGTACTATGATTGTGAAAGCCCTCCCCCAAGTACACATCGAAACCTTCGGCTGCCAGATGAACGAATCCGACAGCGAACTGGTTCGCTCGATGCTCAAGCGAGAAGGCTTCGTGTTTACCGAAGACCGTGAACTGGCCGACGTGGTGCTGGTCAATACCTGCGCCATTCGCGAGAACGCTCACAACAAGATCTACGCCCATCTTTCCGAGTTGAAGGCATTAAAGAAACACCGACCGCTTGTTGTCGGTGTCCTCGGGTGCATGGCCCAAAACCTCAAGGCTGCCCTGGCTGAGAAGGAACCCCTCATCGATGTGTTGGCCGGCCCGGACGCCTACCGGCAACTTCCATCGCTGCTGACGACGGCGCTCGCCGCGCAAGAGGAGGGGCTGTCTCGGAAAGGGTTCGCCCTCGAGCTGTCGGAATATGAAACCTATGAAGGGATCATGCCGGACCGCAACAACGGGGTGAACGCCTGGGTCACCGTAATGCGAGGCTGCGATAATTTTTGCTCCTTCTGTGTCGTTCCCTATACCAGAGGACGTGAACGCTCACGAGATCCGGAGTCCGTGCTGCTTGAAGCGCGTGACGCGGCCGTCAGAGGGTTCACGCAAATCACGCTGCTCGGTCAGAACGTGAATTCCTACCGTCACGGGGGGTGGGACTTTGCCAAACTTATCTTCGCCGTGGCGGACACGCCGGGCATTGAGCGAGTGCGATTTACCTCTCCTCACCCGAAAGATTTTCCTCCGGGGCTGATCGAGGCCATCGCCACACATCCAAAGGTCTGCAAGCACATTCACCTGCCGCTTCAGGCAGGGAGCGATCGCATACTTGAACGAATGGGACGGACCTATACAGGAACCGAGTACCTGACGCTGGTCGATCGCATTCGAAGCGCCATCCCCGATGTCGTGCTGACCACTGATATCATTTGCGGGTACTGCTCAGAGTCGGACGAGGACTACCAAGCCACGTCTCGCATGGTGGAACAAGTCCAGTTCGATTCGGCCTATATCTTCAAATATTCCGAGCGGAAACACACGATTGCGGCGAGGAAATACCCCGATGATATCCCCGACCACGTCAAGGGCGGGCGCGTTGCACAGCTGGTAGAAATTCAACGCCGCATCACCTTGGAACGCAACCGGCAATACATCGGCACGGCTCTGGAGATTTTGGTCGAGGGTGACGCAACCCGTTCTTCCACGCAGGGCATGGGAAAGACCGATGGGAATATCACGGTCGTATGGGACAAAAGTACCGGTCATTTTCAACCCGGTACTCTCACGACAAAACATATCTTTGATGCATCCGCCGCGACACTCTATGGGAAATGACGGCTATCGCTCCCCATACGGCTATCCAGCTGAAACGTGTGGCTGTACCTTCTGGGACAATTCTGGACGCGCAACGGTCGGAATGAACATTTTCTGACAGTCTCCCTGACTATCTTCTGACGCTTGCCCACCAATCATTTTCATCCGGCTTCGACGCAATCGTGATTAGAGATGGACTTCTTCCTGCCCTTTCGATCAAGCCGTTGCATCACCGGGAAATCAATCACTCGCCGCTAACTCTATGATTATCAAAGTGCCTTCTGTGTGGAACTTTATCAACCCTTTCAATCGCCCGGTCATATGATACTGAGAAAGAACCTGCCCCTACTGGACATCAATCCGGCTTCCATTATCCAAACACAGAAGGCATGGACCTTGCTGAGGCTTTGATGTCCATCGATTTGATATCTAGGAAACTTGCCGTCCGTTATGAAGCCCGCGGATTCCAATTCAAAGCCTACTCCCAGCTCTTCTGATTCCCGCATCACACTCGAAACGATCATTTCAGTCGGGGTCATCGGCTGGTTGGCGATAGGGATGATACTCATGGGCCTCGGTATCTGGTAGCTCGCCTGAGGCACTGGAAGATTCAGAAGCTTCCATCAAATTTCAGGATGAGCCGTCTAGGATTAAGACTACACATCAGGAGATCCCCATATGCGTGTACACTTCAACATCCACGGCCCCCAATGTTTCGACGTTTTTATTCCCTTAGCCTTGATATTTGCCGGACGACAGATGG
>CAZNBG010000134.1:0-7984 GCA_964570915.1 uncultured Nitrospira sp.
GACATCGGCGATCTGACCACCGGTATCGGCTTCAAGCCGACCACCCCAATTGACTAGGGCATTCCCCGTTTTGTGAAGTGGTATCGTGAGTTCTATAGAGTGTGATGCGCCAGGGCGCCTCGCGCTAGAAACACCCCACGGGCACGAACCCAGGGCCGAAGAGTCTCGAAAGCGCGATATACCGCGAGTTATCGTAAAATGAGTAGCTTGCCCCTCGCTGACCACGCCCGCTGATATCTCCTCCATAGGACGGATCAGAACCGAAAAATACGCCACCCCGGGTCTTCTGCACAAGTTGCAACCATTCCATATACAGCGTGCATACTTCAGCCTGTCCAGAGCCGGAAGACGTGTTAGTTGCGTACCAGTCACGCGCCCAATCCGGCACCTGGCGACCTTCTCTCCCTGATGCACGTTCCTGATAAGGAGGCGTCTCATGCTGCGGCGCGCCGGTGGCCATGATTCGAGGCGCCGTCGGCATATTCTCCAAATTGGGCACCACAGAAAGCGGCTTGAGCGCCATGGCATGGCAGCCGGCTCTTTCCTTATTGGTGTACATAGAACTGCCATCTGCCTGGGGACATTCCCACGTCATCGCTGGTCCCGGTGAGGAATCGCCGAAAGCCGACCCCGCTGAAATAATCCCCAGGATTGCCGATGAAAGGAAAGCCGTTCGGATCAGCCGCATAGGGCACCTCCCGATCATATGGCGGAGGCACTCGGTGCCTGGTCGCCCGTGTCACACTAAGGTGGCCACACCCTACGCAATACTTTATTGCTCGGTCTATGCCTCTTTGGAGGGGGCAAATCCAAGACTGGCGCGGCAAAGCCCCCACCCGGTGACACATAGTTCTGCATCCCTGGTCTGTAGGCGCTTCGCACTCCCCTCTCTTGCCGACCTGTTGAGCCCATGCAAGGATAGAAAAGTCTCCTGGAAACTTGTGTGGGGGTTGCCGCTTTGCCTTGTCCCTTGCATAGACCTCAGGTATCCTTCGTATCTCTCGTGATGACCTCTCGACGCGAGAGAGTTTTGCGTAAGCTACAAATCATCAGATCATCGGCCACAAGGATGTTCGACGCACGACAGCCGATGCGATAAACGTGCAACATGACTGACCACGGTGTGCTCGGAAACTTACTGCTCATTTACACCGTTTCCATTGCGGTGGTGTTTCTCTTTCATCAATTCCGACTGCCGTCTATCGCGGGATTCCTCGTGGCCGGTGCATTGATCGGTCCACACGGACTCAATCTTGTTTCCGACATCGAGACAGTTCACTTACTGGCGGAAATAGGAATCGCGCTGCTCCTGTTCACGATAGGCATCGAATTCTCACTGACCCAACTGGCTTCACTTCGACGTCTACTTCTGGTCGCCGCTCCTATCCAAGTGGGAGGAGTCATTGCGATCGCATGGCTTGGCGGCACCCTGACAGGATTACCGACATCTCAGGCGATCTTCTGGGGCTTTTTACTCTCACTCAGCAGCACAGCCATTGTGTTGAAAGCGTTGGCCGCCAGTGGAGACAGTGATACACCGCACGGGCGAGCCACCGTCGGCATTCTGGTCTTTCAGGACTTGGCCGTCGTCCCCATGATCTTGTTGACGCCTATTCTCGCCAGCCCCAATGAAGGCGCGGTCACCTCGGTGCTGTTTTCGTTGGGCAAGTCTATGGTGGTTGTCGTCTGTATCGTCGCAGCCGCATGGTATGTGGTGCCGAAACTGCTCGATCACATCGTTCGCAGTCGAAGCCGGGAACTCTTCCTCCTGACGATCATTGTGATGTGCCTCGGCATCGCGTGGTTGACCTCTCTGGGTGGACTGTCGCTCGCCTTGGGTGCCTTCATCGCGGGCCTCGTGATTTCCGAATCGGAGTACAGTCACCAGGCCATTGCGGAAGTGCTGCCGTTTCGAGACAGCTTCAACAGTCTGTTTTTTGTCTCCATCGGTATGCTGATGGATTGGCGCATCTTGTCGGAGTATCCGGTCGTCGTGACCGGCGTCTTGCTCGTGGTCCTGCTCGTGAAGTTCGTCACCGGTGCTGGAGCCGTCTTGACCATCCCCGTCCCTCCACGCTCGGCCGTCATGACCGGCATTGCCCTTGCCCAGGTGGGGGAGTTTAGTTTCGTCCTCGCACAAGTCGGGCAGGAGCATAAGCTCTTGTCGGGAGCGCCTTATCAGATCTTCCTGGCGGTCTCGGTCTGCTCGATGATCATCACACCGTTCCTCATGCAGTTGTCGCCGCATCTCGGCCGAAGAGTCGAGGCGGTGCAACGACTCCATCATTGGCTTCCTGGGCAAACGGCAGCCCATGTACTGGAAGCGGAAGGGCGGCACCTACGCATCAAAGACCATGTCATTATCGTGGGGTATGGGTTGAACGGGCGCAATCTGGCTCGCGTATTGAGTGAGACGGAAGTGCCGTACATCGCGTTGGATTTGGACGGTGACAGAGTGCGCCGCGAAGCGGCTCATGGCTTGCCACTCTATTACGGAGATGCGACCAACCCGACGGTGCTGAGGCACGTGAAGATCGAAGACGCACGAGTCTTGGTCGTCGCGATCTCGGATCCGTTCATGGCCCGCCGGGCGGTGCAGGTCGCCAGAGGCCTGAATCCAAAGATCCACATCGTCGTAAGAACCCGCTATTTGCGGGAGTTAGAGGAACTTCACCAGCTGGGCGCGGATGATGTGGTGCCTGAAGAATTTGAAACATCGATCGAAATCTTTGCGCTCGTCCTCCGCACCTACAACATGCCGCAAGACTTCGTCGTGCGAAAGGCTGAACAAGTACGCCGTGAGGGCTATGCGCTCCTGCGTCGCAGCGAACTCCCCGAGTTGGCGCATCACCTTCGCGGCGGCACCCTCACGGATGTCGAAATCGAGACGTGCCGAATCGATGAAGATTCTCCGGCGGATGGAAAGACCATCGCCCAATTGGCGCTGCGGCCGCGGACAGGGGCCTCCATCATTGCCTTGACCAGAGGCGGCGTCACGGAGTCCAACCCATCAGAAAAGACCACGCTCCTGGCCGGCGATGTCGTCGTACTGCTCGGATCGCGGCCTGAGATCAGGCGGGCCATGAGTTTCATTCTGGCGAACGAGCCCGAAAGCTAGCCTGCCGTCAGGCTTGATGCGCCTCACATCCGATTCAACGCCGAGATAAATCCCGAAGGAAAGTCCGGCCCATGCAGGTCGGCACGCACCGATATGCACACCGATCGAATGAGTGCGGTCAGCTTCGCCACCGTAGCGTCACTCGCTCTTTGAGCGGGTGATCGAACGGCTGGCCTGTGTGGACTGAGGCCAGATGGGCTGCCTTCAGTTTGTAATACCATTTGGCCGGCATGTCGGCATCACCGACAAACATCGATGAGGGTTTGTGACGAAGGCCTACCGCCAGGTGTTTCATCGCCCGCTCATCCTGGCTGAGAAACATTTTCGTCAGGGTACGAAAAATCAAATTGCCGAACGGGAGCCAATGCAGCCCGCGCCAATAGGCGGAAAAATCGATACGGCATTCCATATCGGACACGGGTGTGGGCATCAGTCGCTGGGGGAGCCACGCGCTACCAAACTGGATGTGCTCCACCCGTTGGTTCGGCAGGGGGAAGTCGATCGTGGTGGTCAGCGGCCCCCCGTAGATACGCTCCATCCAATGAAACGGGCCACTGTTCTTCGCCGGCCGGTGGGCGGTCATTCGGAAGCCGTTTGGAATTGGCTCAAAAATCTTCGTCTTCTCGTGCATACGCGCATCGCTTCGCCACCAGGAATGGACATACGGCCCGTGGACCGGGTCGATGAGACCGATGATGCCATCATCCGCAGTACAGGTGTAGGTCAACGAAATATGGAAGGATTGTCGAGGCTCCGATGGGAGCGGCATGCGCGGAGCAGCCGGCAACGGGTCGACATGGCCTCGCTCATCGGCGAGATACAGCCAAATCATGCCGTCCGTTTCTTCGGCTGGATAGGTCGTGACGCCGATTTTGTCTGGTTGTAGCGCCGTCTCTCCGGGTAAAGCAGGTATACATCGGCAGCGACCGTTCATGTCGAACTGCCATCCATGATACGAACATTCCACTCGCTCACCGGTGAACCGTCCGAATGACAGAGGCATGCCACGGTGGGGACAGATGTCACGCATCGCAGCGAGGCCACCCGCTCGATCCCGGCAGAGGACGATCGGCAACCCCAACATCAGCAGTCCCTTCATAGTACCTGGGGGCAAGGTATCGCTGGGCACGGCGGGGTACCAGAATCCGAAGAGTGGCGCGCTCTTGGAGAAGACAACTTCGGGTGATGGTTGCTCGGTCATTGATAGGCAGGAAGGGCATCCTGCAATGGGGTCCGACTATAACGAGGGCATGGTGATAGGTCAAGCAACGAACCAGAGTCACGGGATGTCTGGTTTCTTGACACCCCAAATGATCGCATACTATTCTGCTCACGCCCAAAATTGATCGGTCGCGAGTGTGAAATCACGTAGCTGGCCGAAGCAATATACGGGATTGGCCGCCTTTATTGGAACCATTAACCGAGGTCAGCGTGTCTTGATGATGCAAGCCGATGTCAAACTCGATACGTTGGGATACTTTTGTCCGATGCCGATCATTCTGACGTCAAAGAAAATCAAAGAGTTGGCTTTGGGACAGGTGCTGGAGATCCTATCCGATGATGAGGGGATCAAGAAGGACATGCCGGCTTGGTGTGAAACCACAGGCCATCAAATGATGGGCTTGGAAGAGGAACAGGCAAAGTCGGGACGGATCTACAAGGCCTTCGTCAAGAAGACGAAATAGTCACACCTTCTTGGAGACGAACAAGGTAAGAAGCCGGAGGGACGGTGCCCAGTCCTCCGGCTTTTTCGTTTACGAGTGCGAGGGTTTATGGTCGGAATCGTTGAGTGTGTCCCCAACTTCAGCGAAGGCCGCAATCGAGCGACCGTTCAAGCTCTGATCGACGCGGTGACTTCGACCACCGGCGTGGTGCTGTTGGACGACTCCATGGATACAGACCACCACCGGTCGGTCCTGACATTCTGCGGAACCCCGGATGCGATCGTCGAGGCGGCCTTTCGTGCCATTCGGATCGCGACGGACCTGATCGATCTGCGTAAACATGCCGGTGTGCATCCCCGTGTCGGTGCGACCGACGTGGTGCCGTTTATTCCGGTCAGAAACACAACGATGCAGGACTGTGTGCAGCTCGCCAAGCGACTGGGAGAAAAAGTTGGGCGTGAGCTGGAAATTCCCGTTTTCTTGTATGAACGAGCCGCAAGTCATGCCGACCACGTTCCATTGGAGGCAGTCAGACGTGGGGGGCTTGAAGGCTTGGCGTTCCGAATGGGCAGCGACCCGGATTGGACGCCGGACTTTGGTCCGCCTCGACTCCATGAAAGCGCCGGAGCCATCGCGATCGGCGCCAGGCCACCCCTGATCGCCTATAACGTGAACCTCCGATCCAAGGACGTCCAAGTGGCTGAGTCCATCGCAAGGGCCGTCCGCCAATCAACCGGGGGGTTGCCCCATCTGAAGGCGATCGGCGTCGAGTTGGCCAGCCGCGGTATAGTGCAGGTCGCCATGAATCTGACCGACCATTTGGCGACGCCGATCCTGACGGCGTTTGAGGCGGTCAAGACCGAAGCCGCGAGCCGAGGAATAGCGGTGGCGGGAAGCGAACTGATCGGATTAGTGCCGCAGGCGGCATTGGATCAAGCCGCGGCGGCGGCGATGCAGCTCGACCGATTCGATTCGAGCCAGGTACTCGAGACAAGAATAGCCGAGACGATGCTGAGGAAGAAGGAGACGGAACACACATTATCGGATTTTCTCACCGCAGTCGCTGCCGCCACACCGACACCAGCCGGTGGCGGCGTGGCGGCATTCGTCGGAGCCTTGGCGGCCTCGCTTGGCGTGATGGGAGCGCGTCTTGGTCGGCAATCTGACACGGAACAGCATCTATTGGAATTGAGCCGGCGACTCCATCTACTGGTGCAAGAAGATACGGAGGCCTACAATGGCTTGACAGAAGCTTACAAAATCCCCAAACATCATTCAGACCGCCCTCATGCAGTTTCCATGGCGCTACAGAAGGCCACGGAAGTGCCTCTGGAAATCTCGGAGACGGCCTGTGCGGTAGGGCGCTATCTTCAATCAATACGCGAGCTCGTCAAACCGGCGGTCCGTTCAGATCTTACCGTCGGCATCACCATGGCTATTGCCGCTGCTCAAGCAGGCCTTCTTACCGCCACGACGAACGTAAATTCACAACGAAATCATCAGCTTACCGATATCATTCAGACCAGAATTGCAAAGGCTACCGACAATCTTGAGGAACTGAAGAGGTTATGTTACACTCCGGCGCCGAATTCTTAAAACCCAGAAGCAGCAGGCCAACTTGGCCTGAGAAAGTCGAAAGCGAACCGGATGGAAATCAAGGTTTTTAATAACAACGTTGAGAAAGCACTCAAGGTCGCCAAAAAGAAGCTGGCGGGCGAGGGTCTGTTCCGTGAGTTAAAGCGTCGCCGCTTCTATGAAAAGCCTAGTGTCAGGAAAAAAGCCAAGCAACGCGAAGCTCAACGACGCCGGCAGAAGTGGCTATCGAAGCGGAAGCCTGACTAGACTCGTCGTTCCGAGTTAGATACCGCCCTCGTCCATTCCTTCCCCCGTTGTCATTCAAGTCCGATGCGTCCGGGTCAAATTCATACGGCAATCCGACTCGTGAAGCAGGAGGTACGCCGATGGCAAGAGCCTGTCCTCGGCATCGTCGCCAAACAATCCGATCGTGATCCCTTTCTTATCCTGATTTCCTGTCTCTTGAGCCTCCGGACCAAGGACAAAACCACCAGAGAAGCCAGTGATCGACTCTTCGCCTTGGCACGCACACCGGCGTCGATGTTGAAGCTCCCGTTGAAGAAAATCGAACGGGCGATTTACCCGGTCGGATTCTACCGGATGAAGGCCAAATCGATTCACCAAATCTGCCGGCGACTCCTCGATGAGTATGACGGAGTGGTACCGGATTCCATCGATGAACTGGTGACGCTCCCGGGGGTGGGAAGGAAGACGGCAAATCTCGTTGTCACAGTCGGATTTCAGAAGCCGGGCATTTGCGTCGATGTGCACGTGCATCGCATCAGCAACCGGTGGGGGTATATCAACACAAAAACGCCGGAGGAAACGGAAAACGCCTTGCGGCGCAAGCTGCCCAAACAGTACTGGATGACCTATAACGATCTCCTAGTCCCCTACGGTCAAAACCTTTGCCTTCCCGTTTCACCGTTGTGCAGCACATGTAAATTGGCAGACTTGTGCAACCGAACGGGGGTCACACGATCCCGTTAGGGGTCCATGAAGAATCCGACGGACCGACGAAAAACCAGCGACATACGCGCAAGGACTTGACCTGACGGCCATACCTATTTCTTCTGTGCGCGGGTTTTCACACTATTCACATACTCTGTAATGGCGGCATCGATCTCGTCCGAGGTCATCGGGCGGTCATGCGTCTCGCTTTCATCGACAACATATCGGTCGTGATCTTTCTCCTGCCGGAGAACAACCGCGTTGTCCGGGGTCACATCGATCAGCATGAACCACTCCTTAGCCCCTTGTGAAAGCACGACTTGTTTGCCTGCGCCTTTTTGAGTGACATCGATCCGGAGATCTTCACCCACGTCAGCAGACGCCCGTACCGTACTGATGAGAGAACCGCCCCAAACGACTGATGCCATGCTGAGGATGAACCATACGATCATTGCGCGCGGTTTGTAAGGATTCATGGCGACGCTCCATGAAGGAGGATTATATCGATCGCGTGCGACTGCGTAAACACAAGCTCCCGGCCCAATCTGTCTTGAGGGGCACCGATGCACATGCTAGGATGCCCCCGATGGATGGGCTCCTCTCGGCAGTTCAGCAATACGTCTCGGCCGAAACCCTCGTTACTCTGACGGCCCTCTCAATTGTTTTCTTTGTCGGA
>CAZNBG010000135.1:0-6390 GCA_964570915.1 uncultured Nitrospira sp.
CGCTATTGAAGTTATTCTTGATTTGGGTCGTCCTCCGTTTCATGGTCGCGGCTCCGGGATGTTAAGGCAATGTTACCGTAATCCGGATGGGGTGTCAAGTAGGTTCTAATCGCCCACTTTGGAGTCATTGCTCCGGTCTCTCAGTATGTAGGGTGGACGACAGCATTACCGCTTGGACCTCTTCCAGCCTATTATTCCCCAGCGCTCTCCTCCCAGAACGACGACCACCATGGCTTCCTCAAAACGCACTTGTGCCAAATGGGAACTTGCCGCACAAGAAAATCTCTGTGAGCAGGCAATACGACCAACACATTCACCAGGGAGGAAGTCGTCTGAGGCGCTTGCTGGAAGGCGGTTCAGCAGGGGAGGTAAAGGGCTATACATGAGGACGTACCGCTGGTAGGTGACGACTCACATCATTCACCAGAAGGAGGGCTGAGTCCCCTACAGATGCGGGATTGGGTCTCGTGAGGGTTAGGGCAGGATGGAAGTTGATGCGCCGGCTCATTGGTCAACATTCTATTCTTATTCCCTCGCACTGGAAGGAGACGACGATGCTCATGTTCATACAACGCCGAGAGTGTCATGGGTTTCACACTGGGTATAAAGGTACTCTCGCGCTCGGAGCTTTGCTGTGGCTGATCCTGTCACTTATTGGTTGTTCCTCATCCCGAAAGGAATACGTTGTGGATTATACCCGCGGTAACGATGTGACCGCCCAGGGTTCACGTGAGCGGCCATGCCAGACTGAGATGCAATGCCGGTTGCTGGCTGAGCGCGACGGGGTGCGTTCGTATTGGATGGTTTATCAGTGATGGGAGCAATGGCTTACCAAGCTTCCCGTTCAAGACCGCGTTCATTATGTGATGCAGGGCAAGGCCCATCTTGCCCCATCGACTAGGAATGTTACTAGTTTCGTGGCCGCCCTCTAGACATTTGGTCAGCCGTTATAGTGGAGTATGCGCATGGTCGCGGTAATAGAGACGAAGGCCATTGAGTATGATATCCGAGATCTGGCGAAACAGTTTGCCTTGCCACCCTCCGAAGCACATGACATGCTCTGGGATGAAATCCACCAGCTCGAACGGGCCGCACGCATCCAGGATTATGTTCCCCTTCTCGCGCTGAAGCACGTCAAGGAGTATCTCCGACACAGGCCTACCCAGCAGCACACCTGAACGGGCTGATCCTCACGCTCAGTTAGAGTCTGCCGAAGCTCCTTGATGCATTCAGTGTTGGTTCCTATCCACGACTCCCACGGCGGTAGAGGTCGATGATCAATCCATAACCCCTTTCGAGCCTCTCGTGCCTCATTCTCCAACCCTCCAAGGCCCGTATCGCCCGGTGCGTATTTCCGATACCACCAGCACCATCCTTGGCTCAGCAGTTCATGGTTGGGTTTCTTATCATCTCGTCGTCAGGGTGCGTCCATATCGATCCTTGCCTGTTCTCTGAATCGTGACGGTCCGCCCGTGGGGTGCAAGGCTCGGTCTGAATAAGTTCGCTCAGGGTATGCGTAAGTACTGGACATCGAATCCGGTGGCAGGTACTGGCGGCTGATCGACCACATTGTACTTACGTATATTATAGTAAGTATGAATAGTGTTTGGCTCATCTTGATAAATGCCTGGAACAAGGTCCAAGGGAAGGTCGAGTACATTCCAAGATCTGCTGGTTCGAGATATGACAGAGGGAAAAACGATCCAGGCGATCACCGCGCCAAGTGACCTGCCCTCAATAAACCAGGTTAGCAGAGAAGTTAGGCTCGCTGATTTGGCTGGTTTCTCGGACTACTTATCAAGTGAGAGCATAACAACAAAGGACGCGCAAGTCTTGGTCAGGCCGTGAGATCCATATGGTTCCGTGAATCCATTTGATTCTAAGTGAATCCATTAGATTCATGCGTTGGGATAATTATCCATCCAGGAAGCACTTGGATCTCTGGAATTGTCACCGTTTATATGCGCTCCCACCATGGCTCGTTCTTTGCCTGCGGATTGCGTGATTCAAAGGCGCACTTTTGGTTTTGTGAAGAAATGCAACATACGTGGGAGCTGGAGGAGGGGGCCAGTCAGTAAAAGTTTGTAATAACACCAAGGAGATTTACCATGGCGCAAGGTTTATCAGGTCAGTGGGCAAAAGTTGTGAATGGCACCAGTTGGAAAATATGCCTCACGGGTGTCTTAGCACTCATGCTGTGCCTGTCCGGCAACGAGTTGGTGCAGGCAACGACAGGCGTCGGGCCCTATGTGGTTCCGCAGGTGCTCGATGCAGATAATGATCCCAGCAACGGCATCGAGACCTGGATTGTGGCTGACGAGGCGACTGTGAATATCGGCAATGGGGTGATGGCGAACGGGATGGCGTATAAGAGCTGTTCAGATAAGCAGCTTAGCCACTGTACTACGCCTGGAATACCCGGTCCAGAGTTTCGGCTCAAGGTGGGAGACCGGGTCATCGTGCATTTTGTGAATAACCTCAAGAGGTCCGGTTTAGATCCAGAAGCGAATGTGTCTGGTATCCACTGGCATGGCATCGAGTTGAACAATCAAAGTGACGGCTCGGAACTGACTCAGTCTGCAGTTCCTCCCAAAGGGGGTAAGTTCGACTACGATTTCACCGTAAGCCGGCCGGGGATCTTCTGGTACCACCCGCATCACCACTCTTCGACCAACCAAGTGGCCAAAGGTCTCTACGGGTCGATCATTATTAGAGATAAAAATGGGTATGAGGCATCCCTCCAGGGTAATGATCCTTTGGTTGATGGCGTGATCCCGTCGACGAACCATACGAAGACGCTGGTGCTCAGCGACATCACGGTCTGCAACACTCCGGGGACGGGGACGAACCCAGCCACATTTGATGACACGGTGCTGCCGCACGTCAGTGGCATTCAGTCGTGGGCGATTAACTACCAAAATCATATTTTGACTCAGTCCCCGCTCATCCTCTGCGAGACTGATCCGCTGGATGCAAATGGAATATATACACCGAATTTATACCGTGCTGGAGACGTTCCGAACATTCAATCTCCCAGTTTAACTGGTCGTATGAGTGAAGGATTTACGGTCCTGACCAACGGCGTGAATGTTGGTGGGCGGGCGGGAACGCCTGCTGCGCCTGGCGCGATTGCAGCTGGAGCATCGACACTTGACGTCCAGGCCGATCAGGGATTGCGGCTACAAATCGTGAATCCCTCGCCGGTCCGTCATATGCGCCTTCGGTTGACGACCAGCAATGGGGAGCAAGTCAACCTGTTTCGAATCGGCGGAGAAGGGGGGCTGCTCAATCGAGCTGTGCTTGAGGGGGGGACTGTTGGGGAATTTGATTTTAACTATGGGCAGGGTGAGATTTTGCTCCCGCCTGCAGGTCGTGCGGATGTGGTGGCGAAGATTCCGAGTATCGGTACCACTCCCGGTACCGTAGCGGCAGGCTCCGTGCTCACCCTCTGGACGGAGGATTTCCAGCGAGTGGAAGCCACATACTCGTGGATTCCGACGGTGCCGGTGATGCATCTGAAGGTTAATGGTAGTGCGGCCACTCCGTACACCATTGCGAATGGTACCCAGCTGCTTGAGAGTTTGGGGACGAACGCGATGGTCAAGGCTCTCGGTCCAGCGACGGGTAATCTTGTTCTTGGCAGCGGCGAACAAGGGTCGCTGAATAAAGATATCCAGCTGACGTTCTGGGCCAACAGCGGTGCTTTTGAGGCGTCCGTTGACGGGGTCCCGATGCCGAGAGATTTTACAGGCTTAGGCAAAGATGGTCTGGCCAGCGGCGGCAATCCTTTTTTTCTGCAATCAGCCCGTCATGCAGTCCTCGCCAATACGATGGAGCTGACGGTGACCAATACGACGGGGGCGCACCACCCGTTTCATTTGCACGGGTTTTCGGTGCAGCCGATCAAGCTGTCCCCACAAGTCGGAATAACAGGACCGTCCTACAACTTCCCGTATTATGAGTTTCGAGACATCGTGGATGTGCCTGCGAATTACACTCTCACGTTCCGCGTCTCCTTGGCCGATCGGCCGATGACGAATAAGTCGCAAGGGGGAGGGAAGGGTCGGTGGATGTTCCATTGTCACATCCTTCCTCATGCCACGTTCGGGATGAGGTCGGAGCTTCATGTCCACTAGTAGAATTCATCGAAACGAAGGCTATGTGTGAGCAGCAGCTGTTCACACATGGCAAAACCGTAAAGGAAGGCTTTATGAAAATGCGACATCTCTTATTGGCTGCTCTCAGTATGCTGGTGGGATGGGGAACGGCTGGCGTGGCCCAGGCCGCAACGGCTCCTGTCGTCTCATTCGAGGCTGGAGACAGCCCTGGGAACTTTTTTACTTGTGTGAACACAAGCAACTCAACATCGTTAGGGTGTGTGCCTCAAAGTGCAGCCCTAGGCACAGTAGGACAGAAATCCCTCGCGGTCATTGCCCCTGGAGAAACGGTGGGGTTTCCTTCGTTTAGCGGAGAAGCAAGCACAATCCATACGGCCGTGAGCTTGGTGTGGCCCAAGGTTGCCACTGACTTGACCAAGGATCCCGTTGGCATGCCATTCAAGACAGCCATCGATTTTCGCGACCCGGCGCCGGGAGGGATGGCCACAGTGACCTTGACGGAGCCAGGGCTGTACGTCTTCATCTGTGACATCCATGTGTACATGTTCGCGGCGGTCATCGTGGATAATCCCAATACGCCTGGATTGGATCTTGGCAAGAAGATTACACTGATTAACGGCGTGACGGTCCCAACCTACAGCGATCTGGCGGTCCGCCTCTTGCGCACCTTCTTTGTCATTACGGAGCCGGGGAATTGGAAGGATTACACCAAGACGTCGTGGACACCAGTTTTTCCGAAAGTTCCGGTGATTGTGTACGATAACAGTGGGAATAAGATAGATGCTGCGGATCTCTCTGCGGTGCTTGGGATTGGGACAGTCAATCTAACAGATTCAGCCAATAAATTATTTAAACCGACAACAGCGGCGGTGGGTGAAATCTGGGTTAACACCCAGTTTGAATTGACGGCGGGGAAGTCGAAGCCGGGGACGGCGACGGCCATCGACGGAGAGAACTGGGCGTTGACGAAGAAAATTTCACTCCCAGAGACCAATATGAATCATCCCCACAATATGTGGACGGATCGAAATCAGCAGGTGATCTATCAGACCCAATGGTTCGACGAGAGACTGTCGGTGTTTAATAGAAACGACGGCACATTCATACGGGAACTGAACGCGGGGCCCGCTCCCTCACATGTGATGACGAGAGCCAATAACGACCTCGTGCACGTGGCACAGAACGGTGGCAATAACGTACGGGAGTTTGACACGCTGTCAAATCATAATGTCTTCATTACTGACATCCCGATGGGGTCAGGGGGGGGAGGGAAAGTCATAGATGTGTTTGCCCACACCCATCCTCATGGCCATTGGATGAGTTCGACTGGGGATAAGATGGTGACGCCCAACGAAAACCTCAATACGTCAACGGTGTATAATTTCCCGGCCGGTGCAATCGAGAAAACAATTCCCACGGGGCATGTGCCAATTGCCACGGGAATGATGCCGGATTCGAGCAAATATTACGTGGCCAATTTTCTGGACAACACCATATCGGTCATGAATATGGCCACCAACACGGAGATCAAGAAGATTAATTTAATCGCCAACTACGACCCAATCGGTGGAGGGGTGGTGCCGGATCCGGTCTCAGGCAAGACGTTTGTCGGTGCCCTGCCGATTCAGACGCCGGTGAGTCCGGCCGGAACCAATATGGTGACGGCCAATACCTTGACCGCCAGCATCACGATTGTTGATACTCGGCATCTACTGTCGAACGGTACGGTAAATCCAGCTGAAGACACGGTCGTGGCGATGTTGCCCTGTGATCCAGGCTGTCATGGCGTGCAATATGGCGCCAAGGCAGGGGGAGGGTACTACGCCTATGTCGCCAACAAATTCAGCAATGCGTTAATTGTCGTGGATCCTGATCCTAACGGAGACGGCAATCCGAGCGATGCCGCCATAGCCGGACGCGTGTTGCTAGCTGGGAAGGCATCGGCTGTGCAGGACGACACGGTTATCGGCAATAAGGGCATGGGCGGACAGGGCGTCCTGCCGGTTCCGGTCGTCTACAATGGGTGGGTACAGCAATGGGTTCAGAACTGCAAGACTAAAGACTGCAAGAACTGGAATCGCCAGCTGAAGCCCGAGCAGAAAAATCCTGGTCTAGTGCAGTAGGACGATGAGGGAGTCCCGCCTGGGTGACACCCAGGCGGGATATGTACGCGGGCTCCGGGAATATGGGCGAGGCCGCGTTGGGACTGCAAGATGGGTAATCGCCCTTAATCTGTCGTGGAGTGAGCGGTTTGGGTCAGGGGAGGGTTCGG
>CAZNBG010000135.1:6400-7886 GCA_964570915.1 uncultured Nitrospira sp.
GGCACCATGTCGGGCTGGGTCGCCGGACAACGGGCATGAGCGCGGGGCCACGTTGCTAAGGGCGGATGGGTAAGGGTTCTTAATACGTCGGGAAGGTTGCGGGTTGAGTCATGGGCAGATTAGGAAAAGAGAATACGGCTATGGTGAGATGGTCGGCGGCGAAAGAAGGCTGGGGAGTGCAGTTGTTGGTGGCAGGTTGTCTGCTGCTGGCCGCAACGGCTGGTTGCGGCTCGCCGGTTTCAGATAAATCGGCAAACGCGGAGCTGCGCACGGAGAATGGTAAGCCGGAAGACCGCACAGGGGCGGTTCAGCCAGGCCTCGGGAAATTAGGACAGGATGATCCAGCGACGGCGATCGGCTTCCGACCCGCAATTCTGCAAAGTACAGCCTCGGTGGTATCCCTGCGAAGGGTCTCTCAGCCTATATCGAGAGTGAAGCCGACCAGCGGCGTGCTTAATGCGTAATCCTTCGTACCAGTGCTCATCCCCACCGAGTTAGGGGCACCGTGGCAGGCACTGCAAAGTCTTTCGTACAGTGCCTGCCGTCAGCTGACGCGTAGGTGCCAGAACACCACGAGAACCGAGGGATTGTGGCGAACCGTAGCCCGCTATGACCTCGTGGACCCGTTAACCGAAGTGTCCGTGCCTCCTGTTACCAAATCTCTAGGGAGGCCGATCTTCCCAGCCCAGCGTTCACTTAGCGCCGAGGACGGAAACGCAATGGGCATGAATGGTTTGTTCTTCCACAAATGTCACTCCGTTGATGGGAACAGCCAATAACGGCGATTCGGTTCTTCCGTTGCCTTTAAAGAGAGTGATCTGGTAACCAGCCTGAAGCTCACCGCCGGGTGGGAATGTTGGTTGACCGCCATTTTGAAATACGATCGTCTTCATCGTCCCATCGGTTTGGGTCGGGCAGAGTTTCCTCGACAAAAACCCGCCTTGTTGTTCCGCTAACATCGTGTACCGGGTACGTCCATTCGGCTGGAGGGTATCACGATCGCAGCCGCAAAACGTGCCATTCTCGTCGAAAAAGGCATATTCCAGTGTCAGGATGTGTTGGGTCGGATTGAGGAAGACGAACTCGGTGTCCTCGGTCGCTATCGTGGCGCCAGTGGACTTAAAATCAGAGAAATGATCATTCAGCATCCAGTGCCCAATGAGATAGGGGCTGGAATCTTCCGCCGTCGCCGATCCCAGAGGAACCAAAGCGGCAAGCACAAAACCGACGAGTAGGGTCAATGGGAGTGAGGCTTTCCGATATCTATATTTCTTGACCATGATGCATCCCTCCATCTATGTCTCAACGCATTGAGGCGCGCAAGCGATCCCAACGGTAGGGGATCTGGATCCGTCATGCCCTGCCACGATATGGGATTCATCTGCTTTCTTCTGATGTCGAATCCAGCCTTGGATCGTGCCGGCCCGAAAGTCCATCTTCGAAATGCCCATTGGGGGGGGGCTCGTATCGAACTTCGCATTGGCAT
>CAZNBG010000136.1:0-7821 GCA_964570915.1 uncultured Nitrospira sp.
GGAGAGAGCGGTACCGGCAAAGAGCTCATTGCCCGCGCCATTCATTCCAACAGCACACGCAGTGCCGGCCCCTTCGTCACGGTGGATGGAGGAGCATTGACCGAAACCCTGCTCGAATCCGAACTGTTTGGTCACGAACGTGGGTCGTTCACCGGCGCAGTCGGAGTGAAGAAAGGGTTGCTGGAGAAAGCCCATCTCGGCACATGCTTTCTCGATGAAGTCGCCGATCTCTCTCCGGCACTGCAAGGCAAGCTGCTTCGCGTGATCCAGGAACGCGAATTCCGGCGCGTCGGGGGTACCACGACGCTGACGGTCGATGTACGTATCATCGCCGCATCCAAAAAGAACTTGAGCTCCCTTGTTCAGGCGGGAACGTTTCGCGAGGACCTGTACTACCGGCTGAACGTGGTGGCGATCCGCATTCCTCCCTTGCGGGAACGTATGGAAGACGTTCCACTCCTGGCAGAATACTTTGTGCAATTGTACGGGGGGTCCAAGCCGAAGCCGGTCACCGGGTTTTCACACGAGGCCATGAACGTGCTGACTCGCTACTGGTGGCCCGGAAACGTGCGTGAACTGGAGAATGCCATCGAACGGGCTGTGGCCCTCACTCCACATCCTATTATCTGTCCTGAAGATCTGCCTCAGGCGGTCCAGACGGCTCCCGTGCAAGCCGTGGCTCATGCACGAGGATGGGTAACGTTGGCAGAACTGGAACGAGAGCATATCGTGCGCGTCTTGAAACACCATGATCAGGATCTCGGCCGGTCTGCTGCAATTTTGGGAATCCACCGTAAGACACTCCTTCGGAAGCTCAGGCAATTCGGTCTGGCCGATGGGCCGCGGACAACCTATCTACCTCCGGACATGTTGTCTGAGCCTTTATCCGGGGACCCGTTGTCGACGAATCTCAATTCGCGGGAATTGGATTATTCACCTTGATAAGCGGATGGGCCGTTCTTTGCTATGTTCGTGACCATGCACAAGGCGAGGAATGGTGGCCAAACCTCAACCTGAGGACTGCGACATGAATGGATACGGCAAACGAGTGCTGATCATCGATGACGATCAAGATATTCTCTGTCTGACAGGAACGGCGTTGGTCGATGCCGGATACAATGTGTACTCGGCATCCGATGGCTTCGAAGGATCCGAGGAAATGAGAAAACGCCGCTATGATGTGGTGCTGGTGGATTACCACATGCCACGATTGAACGGTCTGCAGTTCATCGACATCTGCCGCGCCATGTGGCCGGCGACGCCTATCATTCTCATGTCCGGCGATATCTATTCGACCGAGCACTTGGGTGAGGTGGAAGGCGCGTACACATGTGTGGCCAAGCCGTTTCAATTATCCGAGCTGCTTGCACTCGTCAACCAAGCCTGCCGAGACCCGCAGCCCGTCGTTGGCACGGCATAGCCACGCCTGAAAAGCACGGATCTGCGAACCATGCCATCCTCGCTCGAGCTGGCGATCGCGTGACGATCCGGCGCACAAGCGTGCGGCCCGAGCCCCACGTCCGAAACGACGACGCATTCGGCTATTCGATCTTGAGGAGCTTTCCGGAAACTGCATCGATGTACACTTTTCGCCTTTTCTGAGCCAAGTCGATCATTTCTACTTCGTAGACCGCCCGTCCATCTTCCCCCTCCAGTTCAGCTTCGATGGTCCTTCCATCTGCTACAATGACTTCGGCCGTGCGCACCGCGTCGATGATCGACACATTCGTCTGCTTGAGCAAATCCGCCTTCGACTCATGATGCATCGCGCAGCCCCCGGCCATCCCCATCATCGCCAGTCCGATGATCCAATACGCCTTAGCCATGACGTCTCCTCCTTGTGAAGAGCTTATTGGAACAAGTTGATGTGCTTGTACGATGGCCTCCACGAGCACCTTGTTCAATTTCCCCCGACCTGTTGCCTCGCACACTTCGGCCATCAGAGGCCCGATGCAGGAATGGTGTACCGTTCCTCGATCACCGACCGTATCAATTGACGGCTGCGGACAGCGCTGAGGGACGGCTGTTGTTCAATCCCCCGAACGGCATCGGCCAACTGTGGATCCTTAATGCCGTCCGACATCCATCGGCTGTAATCTCCCCGTCGAAGATGAAACAGCCACGTCTCCGCATCGACACCCTCTGCCAGCTGCATGAATAGAATCAGGTTGTGCGCGCGCAGGTTCAGCGCATTTTCAGGGCCCCGAAAGTAAAAGCTCCGGTCGACAGGCAGTTCGCCTTCGGCATATTTCCGACGATGACGTTGACGGTCCGCTTCACAGGGAGTAATGCGTACCCGATAGGGCGGCTCTGTGGATCGTCGATCCCAAAACACTGCCTCACCATGATCCAGCGCGGTACGTTCCAGCGGAGGCGCCGGCAGCCCGAGCACTTCACAAAACTTCGTGATCGTCCCCGCCGGATCCTCTCCCAACGACACCATGACATCCACCGTATGAAGCACCGATATCGCAACATGGTCCGGATGCACCGTGACATAGACCATACCGGTCAAGTCTTGCGCCAAGACAGCCTGAACCGGTTGCCATTCACGCGGCAGCAAATGGTGCGATTCGTCGACGAGCACCCAATGAGGGCGGCCGAACTTGGCCCGGCGTTCTTGAAGGGCGGGCAAGAGAGCCAAGAAAAATGCCGGGCGATCTTGCAACGGTACGCCCACAAGATTGACGACTAAATTCGTGTCCGGACCTTCCAGGGCGGTGAGAATTTCCGCCATACCTGGACCTCGTTGGGCAGTTCCAAACATGACCGCTCCGGCAAATCCCTCATAGTCTCCCTCCGGATCGATGATACAAAACTGATATTTCTGCTCGATGATCCGCTCAAGAATCCCCGCGGCCAAGGTTGATTTTCCGCTTCCGGAAGAGCCCGCCAGTAATAGATTAAGTCCGGTAGCGGGAATGGCGACTTCTGCGCCATTTTTCCGGGTTCCGATGAGGACATTGCGGCGGCTCGTGTTGAACGGGGATACCCGCATGTCATGTTCCACGAGCTCACCGATAATCTCGGACACTCCGCACCCTTCCGCACCGCTAGTGACCCAATCGGCGCTTTCCTTGAGCATCGGCACGGCATTGGCCACTGCCACTGCATACTCACACTGATTCAGCAAGGCATGATCGTTTTCAGCATCCCCGATCGCGACAACGTTGCGCGGCGACAGGCCCATTTCTTTCAGAGCAGCCACGAGACCGGTGGCCTTGTTGATCCCAGCCGGCACGACCATGACCGCATCTCGATTGAAGATGACTTGCAGCTCAAGCCCCAAATCGCGAATAGCCGCAAGCAGTGTCAGCTCATGCGGCCGAACCGTGCTCACGATCGACTCTGCAACCGAGAGTCCCGGTACCTTCCGGCGGTACAGCTCATCGACGAACGTGGCAGGAATCGGAGGAGCCAACGATATCTGTTCGCGTGTAGCGGGCCGATAGAGCACGGCGCCGTTGTCTGCGACGACTCGCTCGCACAGCCCGATTTCCGGGAAAATGCTCAGAATGTCCGGCAGCAGACGCCCGGTGACCAGCACGATTTTCCGTCCCGATTGAAGGAGGCGTTCGAGCGCCGTAATCGTCTTGAGTTCGACCCGACCGGCGCTTGCCAGCGTGTTGTCATAGTCCGTTGCCAGGGCCACATATTTCATAGGACTCCCCTCGGATACGCTTTTGTCTCCACCGCATCTCCATAATCGTGACGGAATATCGATGCGGGACACCTGCGGAAGTCGGATCGCCTCTCAGAACGTCCGTCGTGGTAGGCAATCCGTCACCGTGATAGGAGTGGAAATCGCGCGTCGGTTTGTGAAGGTCTTGAATCCCTCAGAGTCATGTTCCGATGGGCACCGAGAACTCAGCTCCCTGAAACACGAGTTCCCTCCCAAAACGTATAGGGCCGATGTCCATAGTAGCCATATCCGTAATAACTGTAACAGCCGGCGAATGGATAGTTCGACCTGGTACGTCCATCCCAAACGGTCATGTCACGTATCACGACGACCGGATAGTCATAGGCCGCCTTTTCACGTGTTTCCGTCCGAAAGCCTACAATCTCTCCAATGATCGTAATCCTAGAACCTTCTTCAAAGATGGCGGGGTCGATGATTTCTCCTCGGCTGTCCACCGCGAGAAAGCGTCCGCGTGAAGATGCCCGATTGTCGAGCGGAATATGATCCTTGTTCAGAGGCAACTGGAGCACTTCCACTTTTGTACGATCCGTGTCACGTGCCGCACTGAGTACTTCTCCGCCCCACACCACAATCTGCCCTTTATACGCATCAGGAGACGCTTTCACTTCCTCATACGACAACTTTTGGTTGACCTGAGTTGCCAAGCGATCCGGAATTACCTGATACCGGTTACATCCACCAAGGAAGACCGAAAGGACCGCATAGGCGACACACAATCCAGGTGTGACTTTCATAAATCACCTTTACCGCTTATGACTCGGTTGATCACCATCATGCCCTGGGGCACCACCGGTCGGAAGTGCCGACGACCATTCATCACTTCAGTACTTTGTTGATCTGCAAAACGCAGACCCACTTTTCCGTACAGAGTTCACTCTGGGGTCTCAGCAACACGAAACAAGGGGCCGCGTATCGGCGGACAAAATGTCTGATCCAAGACAACTCATCCTACGAATAGATTCACCATCACCATCACCCTCTCTGTCTTATGTCTATGATGTGTATTGGCTCATATGCGGGCACTGTGTTTGCACACACGTAGTTGCGCAGAATCGGAGTAGAGTGAATGTTATGGATTACATTGCCTTCCCAGGAGTCGGAGACGCCGTGGCTCCATGAGTTCTCTTCATCCCGCACCGACACCTCGAACCCCTCCGGCAACATCTCCGCCTCAGAATGAATCCTCACCACACAAATCCGGCATTGACAGACACCTGTGGGAAATCCGCCCGATTCGCGACCTGTTCATCCTCGGCGCTCTGGTTGGACTGCTCTGGTTTCTTTTTGAATTACATCATGTCTTTTTACCCGTATTTATAGCGTTCCTCTTAGCTTATTTGGTCAATCCGTTTGTCGACTACGCATTCACGCACTGGACGACTCCACGTCCCGTCACGGTCGGAATCCTGATGTTGTTCCTGGCTCTTGCCGGTGTTGGTATCGGACTTTGGCTCATCCCTCTTTTGATGGAGCAAACCGAGACGCTGATCCAGAAAATTCCCATCTATACCAGAAGTCTTTCGCAACGCTATGAGACCTTGTTCGGCAGCTGGTCGATCAGTCTGGGGGATCTGCTGGGTCGTCTACACGAGGATCCCTTGGCGACGATCCAGCCGCTTCTGTTGGGAACCGGTCAGGCATTCGGGTTCCTGGGCCAGCTGCTGGGGCTCACCGCCAATGTCGCCCTGTATACGATCTTGATTCCGGTCTACTTTTTCTTTTTTTCCTGGCATTTCGAAAGCATGAGCCGAACCATCGTTCGTCTTATTCCTGTCTCACGTCGGCCACAGATACTGCAGCTCTCACATCGAATGGACACGGTCGTGCGAGGCTTCTTTTTTGAACGGCTCCTCATTGCGGCGATCACCGGTGTGTTGTATGCGGGAGGCTGGTCGCTCGTCGGTGTCCCCTATTGGTTCCTTCTCGGTGTTGTCACAGGCTTGGCGTCCCTCGTGCCATACCTCTCCGCCATCGGATGGCCGGTTGCCGTGGCACTCAAGTATGCCGATGCTCTCACGAGCGGCCACTGGGCTACGACCGAGTGGATGACGATCGTGTTATGGCCGAGCGTGGCCTATCTGATCGTGCAATTCGTTGAAGGCTGGGTCTTGACCCCGTGGTTACAGCGCCACTCCACGGACATGAGCGCGGTGACCATTCTGATCGTCGTCTTCATGGGGGGCGCCATCGGCGGACTGTTCGGACTGATCTTTGCCATTCCCGTCGCTGCATGTCTCAAGATTCTGATCGAGGAATTCGTCAGACCGCGGTGGATTCGATGGGTCCGTGAGTCCTAATGCAATGCTGGCCACAGCCGGTTCATCTCTCTAGGGACTATCCGAGTACGGTGACGTAGGAATCGAGGTAGAGTTATGAATACGAGGTTGTCGTATTCGGTGAATCGAAGAAAGGAGCTCATCATGGTATCCACAAACGCTCGTCTTCCACTTTTACTTGCATTCGCTTTCTCCTTTGTTGGATGCGACGCGACGACCGAATTGATCAAAGCGCCTTTTGACGCGACAACTGACCTGACTGACGGGACGACCCAGGCTTCGAAGGATATCCTCCAGCCGCTCAAAGAGTTCACATCCAGCACGACTCCTGGTTCGATGTTCGGCGACAAGTCCTTAAAGGCGAAGTATCGGTTGCAGGCGTTTGTCGCCTACAGTTTCAATAATGTCCAGCGGGACGTTGCTCAGGGACAAGGGGAATATCTGACTTCCCTCGCCACCCTTGCCGGGATTCCACAAGAACGGCGCCCTCAGTTTTTTGGTCTGCTGCAGGATCGCTATAGCACCATCTATTCCACCGACGCCGCGCCGATCGAATCCATGCATCGCTTAGTCAGCATGGCCTGGCCCGAGCCTGAATCTGATCACAGTGCGGCAAACCGATAAAGGGGCGTCACAACGGGTGCATCTCTACTGCTTCGCATAAGCTGACAGCCGCGATGCTTGCTGAAAGATGATTGCCGTAGAGATGAGACCCCTTTCACAAAATGGAGAGGATGCTATGCAAAGGAAACCACTATCTCAGCAACACCAAGACTGCATCACTGCCTGTTTCTCGTGCGCTCAACTCTGCGAGACATGCGCGGACGATATGATCGGCATGGATCATCACGGCCACGATGATTTGATGACACGTTGCGTCCGGCTTTGCCGCGATTGCGCAGACATCTGTCTTCTTGCCGCCCAATGGATCAGCCGATCCTCTCAGCGGTCCGAGTCTCTCTGCCGGCTCTGCGCGGAGATCTGCGATCAATGCGCGGACGTATGCGAACGCCATGCGCCTGATCATCCATTGTGCGGTCCTTGCGCGGAGGAATGCCGGCGTTGCGCGGAAAGCTGCCGAGAAATGACAGGAAGCGGGGTTCACACAACATGATGATCTCTCGTCGTAAAGGACGGCAACCCATTGAAGCCGTGGTCTTTCCGTCCAAGTGGATGCAAACGTTCTTTTTGGTTCTCGTTTTGCTCGCGATCGTTGTCGGAACCTTGCCGACCGGCACCGCGGCAATTGGTTCGTTCCAGATTGCTCTATCAACAGATGCCCCTGCCGGACAAGCAGATCCAGGCCCGAAACCGTCCGGACCGATGCCGGTACCACCGACGGATCCGAGTCCGGGGCCGACGGATCCGACTCCGAAGCCCTCCGGCCCAATCCCAGTTCCTCCTCCACCAGTTCCGACACCAAATCCATCGCATCCACCGCCATCCTCGGACCATGGTTTCCCGTAAAGACCATGACTGGAGAACTTTGGTGACACTAATTGGGAACCAATTCAGATCTGGAGGACTCCTATTCGACGCGAGGTGGGAACGCCCTGTTTCGCCTCTTACGTGTCAGAGACTCAGCTGCGATGTGGTTCTCGGTTTCAATATCAACCTTATCAACGGAGCTTCCCCATGTATGCACCACTGCCGGAACGAATATATGAACCTCGATCCTATGACCTTCATGGTCTCCACGGCATCTCGGACCGCACGCTTGACGCACATTTCAATCTCTACGAGGACTACGTCAAAGAAACGAATACGTTGACCGCACAAATACGGGACATCCTTGCTCGCAGCAAAGCGGGCCATGCGGACATGCCCGTATCTTCATGACTT
>CAZNBG010000137.1:0-7817 GCA_964570915.1 uncultured Nitrospira sp.
TTGCCGACAGGAGGGTGATGGCGACGCACAGAAATGCGGATTTCGACGGGTTGGCTTCCATGGTTGCCGCCCGCAAACTCTTTCCCGAAGCCACGCTGGTATTGCCGGGCGGAGGCCAAGAGCCGGTCCGCAAGTTTCTGGCCGCTCATGACCTGGGACTCGGCAAACTGAAAGCGATCGATCTTTCTCAAATTACCAGGCTTATATTGGTCGACACGCAGGATCCTGGTCGAATCGGGGTACTGCAATCCTGCATCGCCGATCCATCGGTAGAGGTCGTGGTGTTTGATCATCATGTTGAAGATCAATCCGTATGTAGCGGTCGCTCTCGTTTGTCGATCGTCCAGCCGGTCGGCGCCACAACGACATTGCTTGTTGAGCAGTTACGCCAGCGTCGCATCGCGGTGTCACCATTTGAAGCAACCGTGATGGCGCTGGGTCTCTACGAAGAAACCGGCTCCTTTGGTTTTGTGTCCACGACTCCCAGAGATCTCGAGGCCGGGTCGTTCCTGCTTGAAATGGGTGCGGACTTAAACGTCGTGAAGGATACCCTTCACCGTCCTCTGGATCCTGACACCGTCGCACTCATGAACGATTTGTTGGAACACAGCGATGTCCATTACCTCGAGGGGCGAAAAGTCTTGATCGCTGCAAGCACGATCGATCGCTGCCGGGGTGAAGTGGCTGGAGTGGTACACCTGCTCGCCGAAATGCAGGGTGTTGATGCTGTCATTGTGGCTGTGATGATGGAAGACCGAGTGCAGGTGATCGGAAGAAGCCGCCGGCCTGAAATCGACGTGGGGTGGATCGCCCGGGAATTTGGAGGAGGCGGCCATGCCGTCGCGGCCGCCGCGACGGTGAAGGGACAGCCGCTCTCAGAAGTCAAAGAACGGCTGGTCGAACTACTGACCACTCGCTATCGCCCGACGCTGTTGGCCCGCGATGTGATGACGACTCCAGTGAAATTCATAGGAACAACGACGACGATTGCAGCTGCGGGGCAGCGGATGACAAGGTATGGGATCAATGTTTTTCCGATTCTCGATGAAAATGATCACTTCATAGGAATGGTCAGCCGGGAGCTGATTCAAAAAGCCGCGTTTCATCGGCTCGGGAAAGCGCGTGTGCAAGACATCATGCAGACAGATGTCTACACGGCAGAGCCGGAGACGCCGTTTCATGACATTGAAGTCGCCATGATTGAGCGGAATCAGCGGTTCGTTCCTGTTCTGAATGGGATGAAGATCGTGGGGGTCATTACCAGGACGGACTTGCTGAGAGCGATGCATGAGGATGTCCTCAAGTTTGCCGGGATGCACGTCGTTCCTAAGCTGTCAGAGCATGTCACAGGAAGACCGCACCGTAACGTAACGGGATTGCTTCAGAACCGCTTGCCGAAGCATCTAGTGGCACTTCTGAAGGAAGCGGGACGGCTCGCTGATCGTTGCCATGTGTCGCTGTACGTCGTCGGCGGCTGTGTCAGAGATTTGTTGCTAGGAGTCAAAAATCTCGATCTGGATCTTGTCGTGGAGGGCGATGGCATCGCATTCGCCAGAAAACTCGGTGAAGTAACCCGTGCGCGGGTAAAGGTGCACGAGCGATTTGGCACAGCCATTCTTCTGCTGCCTGATGGATGCAAGCTCGATCTGGCTACCGCCAGAACGGAATATTACGAATATCCCACCGCTCTGCCGACGGTGGAGCACAGTTCGATCAAGAAAGATCTCTACCGGCGGGATTTCACCATGAATACCTTAGCCATCCGCTTGAACGGGAAGGGGTTTGGCGATGTCTTGGATTTCTACGGGGGGCAACGGGATCTCAACGATAAGGTCATTCGTGTCTTGCATGGATTGAGTTTTGTCGAAGATCCGACCCGAGTGTTTCGCGCTATCCGATTTGAATCCCGGTTCGGATTTCATTTAGGCAAGGATACCGCGGCGTTGATCGCCGGTGCCGTCAAGATGAGTCTGTTTCAACGATTATCTCGTCACCGTCTGCTGGAAGAACTGAAGTTGCTGTTAGACGAGCGGGAACCAAAACGGGCTCTGAGGCGGTTGAGTGCCCTCGACCTGCTCAAGTTCATCCATCCCAAGTTGGTGTGGTCCAGCCGCTTGGAGGTGCTGCTTGACGCCGTGGATCAGACGGTTGATTGGTATCGGCTGCTGTTTCTCGATCGAAAGATGGACGTGTGGTTGGTGTATTTCATGGCACTACTGGACGTATTGCCGGAACGACCCGTTCTGGAGATTCTCACGCGGTTCCCATTTTCCGAAGCGGAGGGTAGGTGCTTGAAGACATCCCGGATGGGCAGTCATGCGGTGCTTCGGCGCCTCGGAACAAAACCGACGCCAAAACCTGCCGATGTCTATCATCTTCTGTCTGACCTGTGTGATGAAACACTCTTGAGCCTCATGGCCAAGAGTAAAGCAGAAACGGTCAAGCGGCAGGTGTCGGCGTTCCTCACCATGTATCAGCACGTGAAGCCGGTGCTGACGGGTGATGATTTGAAGGCCATGGGATTAAAACCAGGCCCGCAGTTTAAGAGGATCCTCGACCGGCTGCTCGATGCGCGCTTGAACGGGGAGATCAAGACGGAATCGGAAGAAAGGAGCTTGGCAACTGAACTAGCCAGCCTGGGAAGACCCGTTAGTTCATCGGAATGATGGAGGCCGAGACTTCGTTGGGCAGGAGTAGGGTGGCCATCGGGCGGTTCTGTTCGTCTGCCTGAATGAATGCAAACAGCGGCACGGGCTGCGGCACGCCGCCGGGGCATCATCAGTCAGGGTGGCCAGTCCGTGGCGATGATCGCAGGGCTACGACAGCCCGCTGATCGGCGAGCATCACGTGGGAGCGAACCAGCCAAGTCGAATTCCTCTCGTTACGCGCGCGTCTCACTAGCCTACGCACCTAGAACCGAAGAGTACCCGCAGAAATAGTCTCTCCAGTCATTCTCTCTCCCCAAAGTCCGCAGTAGTGGTCCCGTCAACGATTGCCGAATTTTCATTTTTGGGAGCCAAACCGAACTCAACATGATATCCACAAGTTAGGAAAACTATACTTATCATAATTACATCATTAACTGTTGCCATGGTCGATGACGCTATTTGGCAGATTTGTGTCTACGGGATATGTGTCGGCCTGGTGATCGCCGTCATGCTGGGACTCCCGCCCTTGCTTGGTGAGCGTCATTGGAAAAAGACTGAGCGTCGCTCCGACAGCGCAACGGACATCCCCTATGAATGTGGGATTCGGCCGACTGGCAACGCTCAAGTCCGTCCACCGGTGCAATATTATTTGATCGCCATGTTCTTCGTCATTTTCGATGTGGAGGCGGCGTACCTCTATGCCTGGGCGGTCGCGGTACCGGAGACCGGTTGGCTTGGCTTTATTGAAGTGACGATTTTCGCAAGCATTCTTTTGGCATCCCTTGCCTATTTGTGGCTCACCGGAGCGCTCGACTGGCATGCACAGTCTCAACGTCCGCGGGTTCGTCATGAGCAGCCGCCACGCATGAATGAGTCAACGGAGTTCTACGATGACCGAGTGGCGTAACGGACGACTGGGGGGCGTGCGGATTACCGATGGCGGCGATGGCTCGTTGACCTCTGTCGTCGGTGACTCGGTCCTCTTTGCGAAGCTTCAGGACCTTCTGGCCTGGGGACGGAAGAATTCCCTCTGGCCGTTGAACTTCGGTTTGTCGTGCTGTTTCGTCGAGATGGCGACGAGTTTGACCAGTGTCTACGACGTGTCTCGGTTTGGCGCAGAAGTCGTACGCGGTTCACCACGGCAGGCCGATGTGCTGGTCGTGTCGGGCACGGTGTTTATGAAGGTAGCTCCCGTCATCAAGCAGCTCTATGAACAGATGCTGGAGCCGCGTTGGGTGATTTCGATGGGGTCCTGCTCGAACTCCGGAGGCATGTTTGACGCCTATTCTGTCGTGCAAGGCGTCGATAAATTCATTCCTGTGGATGTGTATATGCCGGGATGTCCGCCGCCGCCACATGCTTTTATGGAATGTCTGCTGCTCCTCCAGAATATGGTGGGATCAGAGCGCCGACCCTTGAGCTGGCACTTCGGTCCACAGGAAGTTCAGAGACCCATTATGCCCTCGATGCGAGACGCAAAACGAGCCGACCGGATGAGTCAGCGTGAATATCCGAGTATCGATGTGCTCCCTCGGACCGATCTCCTCTCCCCTCACTTTGCAGGGCAGCCGGACGGCCGTTCGAAAGGCAAGTCATGACTCCACGATCCTCGGCCCTACGAGACACCACGATCGGTGAACAAACTGGACTGGTTGCAGAGCTCATGACGCACTTCGGTTCGGAAGGATATCTGACTGCCGTGCAAGCCACCAAGGATGAAATACCGACGATCTGGGTCGAGAAACACCGGCTTCGTGAAGTTCTCCGCTATGTCAAAACTGAACTGCCTCGTCCGTTTCCCATGCTGTTCGACCTGAGTGCGACAGACGAACGGCTCCGTCGCCATTATGATGGATTGCCAATCGCAACCTTTACCGTGTTCTACCACCTCTTTTCCTTTGATCGGAACCAATCACTTCGCATCAAGGTGGCGCTCGACGGTGAGCCGCTCTCTCTGCCGTCGAGCAGAGATCTGTGGCCAAACGCCGATTGGTATGAACGAGAAATCTTCGACATGTTTGGGATACGTTTCGACGGACACCCATTTCTGCGCCGTCTCCTTATGCCTTCGTGGTGGGAAGGGTATCCACTTCGCAAGGATCATCCCTCCCGTGCGACGGAAATCGGGCAGTTCCAACTGCCGCCGGACAAGCTGGTCATGACCCAGGAGGCGTTGCAATTCAAGCCCGAGGACTGGGGGTTAACCCGAACCCATCACGATCACGACTCCGACTTCGACTATATGTTCATCAACCTCGGGCCGGCGCATACCGGCACGCACGGCGTGCTCCGACTCGTGGCGCAACTCGCGGGTGAGGAAATCATCAATATCGTCCCGGATATTGGTTTTCACCATCGTTCTCAGGAAAAGATCGCTGAACGGAAAACCTGGCATTCCTACATCCCCTACACCATGCATATTGTCTCTCGGTCGAACGATTGGCGGGTGTCACCGTGCCACCACGGGCGCAAGTCATCCGAGTCATGATGTCCGAACTCTATAGAATCGCCAGTCATCTCGTCTGGTATGGGACCTTTGCGGCGGACATTGGCGCCTTGTCACCGGTCTTTTACATGTTCAACGATCGCGAGCGAATCCTTGCGATCGCCGAAGCCATTTGTGGTGGCCGTATGCATCCGAATTGGCTCCGGATCGGTGGGGTCGCACGGGATCTTCCTGTCGGATGGGACACACTGGTCAAACAGTTCGTCGAGTGGTTTCCAAGCCGACTCGATGACTATGAGCGCCTCGTGATGGACAATCCGATTCTCAAGCAACGGACCGTCGGGATCGGGGCCGTGTCCCTCGCTGACGCCATCGCGTGGGGTGCCACCGGCCCCATGTTGCGAGCCTGCGGCTTGCCGTGGGATTTGCGCAAAGCCCGCCCGTACTCCGGCTATGACCAGTTCGACTTTGACGTTCCAACCGCTTCAAATGGTGATTGTTATGACCGAGCAGTGGTGCATGTCTTGGAGTTGCGCCAGTCGCTGGCGATCATTCGTCAGTGTCTCAACGCCATGCCGTCCGGTCCCTATACATCACTCGATCCACTCGCGACGCCACCGTTGAAGACGCACACGATGCAGGACATCGAAACGCTGATCAATCATTTTGTCGGGGTGAGTTGGGGACCGGTGCTTCCTCCCGGTGAAGCAGAAGTTCCCACAGAATCGTCAAAAGGCCAGACCAGTTATTACTTGACGAGTGATGGATCGCAGCTTTCGTACAGGACGAGAATTCGGACTCCCTCGTTCGCCCACATTCAGATGGTGCCACTGATGGCGCGTGGAGAATTGTTATCAGATCTCTTGGCCGTCCTTGGAAGCGTGGACTATGTGTTATCCGATGTGGATCGCTGAAGTACAGCGCTCAGTGCTGAGCATGAAGCCGACGGGCGCCAAACCGCATCATTCAGCACGCAGGATTCAGCCAAATGCTGTCAGACGCTGAACGACGAGAACTTGAAGACGCTGTCACGCATTATCCTGACAAACGGGGAGCTGCCATCGATGCCCTGCTGACCATCCAGCGACGGCGTGGCTGGATCTCGGATGACACGCTCCTCGCGATTGCGCAATTTCTCGAGATCACGGCTGAGGATCTGGATAGCATCGCGACATTCTACAACCTCGTGTTTCGGAAACCCGTCGGTCGGCATGTGGCCTTCGTATGCGACAGCATTAGTTGTTGGATCAAGGGGTGCGAGCAAGTGCAGGAGCAGATCAAAACACTCTATGAAGTGGATCTGGGACAGACATCGCCAGACGGGCGTCTGACCGTGTTGCCCATTGCGTGTTTGGGACAGTGTGAACGGGCACCGGCCCTGATGATCGATCAGGATGTGTATGGCGACGTGACTCCAGAAAAGATGGGACAGATCATGGAGAAATACAAATAAGACCGGCAAAGGCTGAGTTTGCAGTTGAGGTTGAGTGGGTTCGCTCAATCCTGGGTCTTGACCTCAACATAGTATTTTGAAAATGGAACGACCACTCACTCAACACATTCATGCGGATGGCACTACGCGGTCGCTGCACGAATACGTGAAGGATGGTGGATATCGCTGCGTTCAACGGCTCGCTACCGGGCTGGTGCCCAAGGACGTGCAGCGACTGGTGACCGAAGCGGGATTGCGCGGCAGGGGCGGTGGCGGGTTTCTCACCGGCACAAAGTGGAGCTTCGTCCCGATGGGCTCCGATGCGCCGAAACCAAAGTATATCGTGGCCAATGGCGATGAAATGGAACCGGGCACGTTTAAGGATCGTGTGCTGATGGAGGGGGACCCTCATGGCCTGATCGAAGGGATGATCCTCGCTGGCTATGCCATCGACGCGGAGGTCGGCTATATTTTTCTACGTGGGGAATACCATCTATCTTCCCAGCGTCTGACCCAAGCGATTGCCGAAGCCTATGCGGCAGGGTATCTTGGCAAGCCCCTCCCTGGGACGGGGTTTCGTTTTGACCTCCATCTCCATTCCAGCGCCGGCCGGTATATCTGTGGCGAAGAAACTGCGCTGATCAATGCGCTAGAAGGGAAGCGAGCCGTTCCCCGCGCAAAGCCTCCCTTTCCGCAAACGGTCGGCTTATGGGGGAAACCGACCATCGTGCAGAACGTCGAGACCCTCTACAACCTTCCGCATATCGTGAATCACGGCTCCGCGTGGTATCACAGCTTGAGTCGTACCCAGGACGGTGGCACGAAGATCTATGGCATCAGTGGGCGCGTCACCAATCCTGGATGGTGGGAATTGCCACTCGGCACCACTGCGCGTGAAGTTCTGGAACAATATGCCGGGGGAATGGCCGATGGTGTTCACTTTCGGGGCCTATTGCCTGGCGGCATATCCACTTCGTTCATGACCGAGGCGCACGTCGATCTCCCGTTGGATTTTTCGTCGATCCCGCCTGAGGTCGGTCGGCTTGGCACTGCGACCATGATCGTACTGGATGACCACACCTGTCCGGTTGGGTTTGTGCTGAATCTCGAGAAGTTCTTTGCCCGTGAGTCCTGTGGCTGGTGTACGCCTTGTCGGGAAGGGTTGCCGTGGGTCGCTCGACTCCTCCAGTCGTTCGAGGAAGGACGCGCCTCCAAGGACGATTTAGCACTCCTAGACCTTCATACGAAGTGGCTTGCCCCCGGTCATACATTCCGCGGTCTTGCACCCGGT
>CAZNBG010000138.1:0-7814 GCA_964570915.1 uncultured Nitrospira sp.
CTCATTCTCTTTTACTTCAATGGCACCGAGTTCTTTCCCGAGATCAAGTCCGGGATCTTACAGATGCACATGCGGGCGCCCCTCGGCACGCGCATCGAGGCAGCCGCGCGGATCACATCTCTGGTCTCGAAGGATGTCGAACAACTGCTGCCAGGCCAGGTGGAATCCATTGTGAGCAACTGCGGCATTCCAGTCGGGGCACACAACCTCGCTTTCATTCCAACACCAACCGTCGGAACTCAAGATTGCGACCTCACCATCTCATTAAAGAACGGGCAGTCGGCCGTGTGGGACATCCGCCGCATCCTTCGGAAGGGCCTCTCGCAACGGTATCCCGGCACCGAATTCACGTTTCAACCTGCCGATCTCACCGCGAAAATCCTGAATTTTGGCTCCCTGTCGCCCATCGATGTGCAGATCAATGGCCCGGACATCTATGCCAACCATGAGTTCGCCCGTAAATTGGCTGGGAGAGTGCGGCAGATCACCGGCACCACCGACGTGGTTGTCCAGCAGCCGATGGGCATGCCGACCCTGCTCGCAGAGGCCGATCGACGGTTCGCGCTTGGGATGAACCTGGACCAGACGGACTTTGGGAACAATATGCTCGTCACCACCGCCGGTAGCCAACAGGTCGATCAGAAGTATTGGCTTGATCGCGCGACCGGCATGTCCTATCGGATCAATGTCTATACACCGCAACCCCAGCTCACGAGCCTCAAAGACCTCATGGCCGTCCCCATCGCGAAGGAGGGTCGCGAGTCCACGTCGGAGGGAGGAGTCGTGAATCCGCAACTCCTCGGAAACCTGGCGAATCTGAGACCGGTCGGTACACCAGGGGCGGTCACGCACGGGAATATCATGCCACTCATCGACGTCTACGTCGCTGCGGAAGGACGGTCCCTCGGCGAGGTCCTGGCGGATGTCCAGCAGGTCACGCATGACATGGAAGGAGAGCTGCCTCAAGGTTCGGTCATTGAAATCAAAGGCCAGGCCGAGGTGATGCACGCCGCACTTCGCGAAATGTTCTTCGGACTTCTGGCCGCGATCGTATTGGTCTATCTCCTGATCGTCGTTAACTTCCAGTCCTGGCTCGATCCCTTCATTATCATTACGGCCTTGCCCGGAGCGTTGGCTGGTATCGCTTGGGCGTTGTTCGTGACCCATACGAATATTTCAGTGCCCTCGCTGATGGGCGCGATCATGACAATGGGTACGGCGACGGCCAATTCGATCCTGCTCGTCTCCTTCGCCCGCGAACGGCTCGCCGTCCATGGGGACGCGCTCCGGGCTGCGGCGGAGGCCGGCACGGCTCGCATCCGACCGGTGCTCATGACCGCCGCCGCGATGATCTTCGGCATGCTGCCGATGGCGACGGCCAACTCCCAAAATGCACCACTAGGTCGGGCCGTCATGGGTGGCTTAACTATCGCGACTCTGTTCACGCTGTTCTTCGTTCCATGCGTGTACGCTATGATCTATCATCGACGAACCGCCGTGCAAAAGGAGCCTGTCTGACATGAATACATTGAGCGGGAAAGTGTTTTGGATTTTACTCCTCGTCGTGGGTTCGCTGTATGTCATTTACCGATACATCGACGGGCAGCACGAGGCTAAAGCCTTGCAGGAAGTCACTCTTGAAGCCGCCACACCTTCTGTGGCCCTTATATCGCCCAAAGGGTCGGAGGCGACCGACACCATTACGCTGCCCGGCAATATTGAGGGTTGGTTCGAGGCGCCCAACTATGCCCGAGTCGAAGGCTACGTGAAAGTATGGCACAAAGATTACGGCAGTCTGGTGAAGAAAGGTGATGTCCTCGCTGAACTCAACACCCCGGATCTTGATGCCGAATACCGGCAGTCGATTGCGGATCTGGAATCCGAGCGTGCCAGAAATGCGCTGGCGCAACTGACCGCGAAGCGCTATGTGGCCATGCGGGAAAACCAAGCGCTCTCCGAGCAGGCGATCTCCGTGCAATTGGCCGAGGCGCAGGCCGAGGCGGCGAAGGTTGCGGCGGCCGAGCAAAAGGTCAAGAATATTGAGGCCTTTATTGGGTTTAAAAAGCTTACAGCCCCCTTCGACGGAGTCGTGACCCAGAGGAACATCAATGTCGGGGATTTGGTGTCCAAAGAGGGTAGTATCAGCACCCCCAATGCCAAAAATAACCTGTTTACCGTGGCTGAGGTGGATAAACTGCGATTGTTTGTGAGTGTGCCGGCAAACTTCGGGCCCTTCCTCAATCCTGGCCTGACGGCCGATGTGACTGTCCCGCAACTGCCCAATCGGCATTTCACGTTCGACTTCCTGACCGTGTCGAGGGGGTTTGATGTGAACACACGCACGGCGGTGACGGTCTTTACCATTGAAAACAAGGATCGCGCGCTCTGGCCAGGCTCCTATGCCACTGTCCGTCTGACCGCTCCAGTGCAATCAGGGGTGCTGACGATTCCGACGAGCGCGATGGTGTTTCAGGAGCACGGGGCGCAGATAGCCTCCTTGACCGAGGACGACCGCGTGCACTATAAATCGATTGAGGTGGCTAAAATGTTCGACAACTACGTCGAGGTAAAAGGGGGCATTTCGATGAGCGACCGTATAATTAATAACCCGAGTGCCGCATTGCTCGAAGGGGATAAGGTTCGAATCGTGAAACCAGCACCTGGGTATGCCATCGTAGGTCAAGGGGCGGAAACCTCGATGCCAACTGAATCAAAGAAATGACCATGAAACCTCTCGAATGACATCTCGGCCCACAGAGATATTCTATTTCTTTACAAACGGACGAGTGATGATGCCAATCTGGAAGATATGGTTCCGCGGAATCGGTTTGTTATTGGTGCTGCACAACCTCTCGGCTTGTGGTTGGTTCCCAGCGGTTAATCTGGCCCCTAAGTATGAGCCCCCGCAATACGTTGTTCCTGACTCCTGGCATGGTTCGAGTCCGTTTGTGGAGGCAAAACCGGCGGATGGGGCACTCCGTCCGGATTGGTGGAAACTGTATAACGATCCGGTGCTGGACAAGCTCATCGAACAGGCCGTGGCGGCAAATCCGGATTTGCAAGCGGCCGCCGAACGATTTGTCCAAGCCCGCGATATCATGATGGCAGCCCGATCGCAGTACTTCCCCCGCATCGGTCTCGAGATGGGTGCTTCTCACAGGAGGCAATCCTTCGATCGGATCTTCCGTCCCGACAACAGTCCACTGCAGTCAAGCACCGTGGATCCAGGAGGCATCGCATCCTGGGAGCCTGATTTTTGGTCGGCTCTCCGCAATGCCGCACAGGCAGAGGTCTATCGGGCCGAAGAACGTGCGGCCGAGTATGGGCTGGCGAGGTTGAGTCTGCAAGCCGAAGTTGCGGCGAATTATTTTACTGTGCGCGGATTCGACGCTCAGACGGCGATCTATAAGCAATCGATCGATCTCTATAAAGATACGCTCGGTGTGGTCAAAACTCAGTTCGCCGGTAAGATCGCCTCGGCACTTGACGTGGCCCGTGTTGAATCATTGCTCTTCGGCACAGAGACGAGGTTGGCGAGGATTGAAGGACAGCGCCAGGTGGCTGAACAGGCGATCGCTGTCCTGCTTAATTTGACGCCGGACAGTTTTTCGATTGATCCCATAGATGAGCTCCGTATGGCGAAATTCGCCATTCCTGGAACTATTCCGTCGACACTGCTCGAGCGTCGACCCGATGTCGCCATGATGGAACGGCGGATGGCTGAGGCGAACCGAGTCATTGGGATTGCCCGGGCTGCTTTTTTCCCCAATGTCTCGTTCCGACTCGATGGAGGATTTGAAGAGAAAGGCCTGGATCTGATCAAGCTCACCAACAGTTTCTGGTCCTATGGCGCGACATTCTCGGTGCCCCTATTCCAGAGTGGTTACCGTCGCGCACAATTGCAACAGGCCTGGTCCGCCTATCGTGAAACGGAAGATCTGTACCGTTTGACTGTCCTCAGAGCTTTTCGTGAAGTGGCAAACAATCTCACGTTGACAAACCGCCTGACGCTTGCCGGAGAGAGGCAGGATGCCGCGGTCGGAGCAAATTTCAAAACACAAAATCTCACAATGCAACTCTATCGGGGAGGTTTGGCCAACAGTCTTGAAGTGATTTACTCCCAGCTCGCCACGCTTGAGGCGCGCATCACCTCAGTAGAAATCAAGACGGAATTGCTGAAGTCTAGCGTCGATCTTGTTCGCGCGTTTGGCGGGGGATGGAACCGCGGTCAACTCCCGTCCGATGATCAGATTCAGCCTTTCGGTATTTTTCAATATTCCGATCTCGACAAACCGAAACCGGCGGGAGGAATCGACGTCCATACTGGTGAATCAGCCAAACCCTACAATGATCTGACGATACCGCAAGTTCCATGATAGTCACCAGCAAGCTTTGAATGCCTTGTTCATGTATGCCATGGGGGGTGCCTAGTCGTCATATTGCCTCCAGGGACTGGATGTAGAGTACGTAGCTTACTTTTTTCCCAGTTTGCCACACACGCTAAGGCGGAAGAGGAAATCATGAAATGGATCGCTCCGTTAACAGTCATTCCAATGATCGTTCTTACTTGGTTCACGGTGAGGGTCGACGCAGCAGACGCACCGGGCGTTCCCCCAGAAATGGTTGCGAATTATATACATGCTGTTATTGAAACCCACCGTGACTTCTATGCGACGCATGTCGTTGAACGCCTAGAAGAGCAGGAAGGATTCAAAGCGGACGGAGAATGGCGCACTCAAAAGAAAACCGTACCACTACCGGTTCAGGTCATTACTGAAACCAGCCAGATGTTCTCTGCCAAAGTCACGGGGATCCGCTATCGATTAATCAGTCTTTGGCCCATTAACCGAAAAAATGGCCCACGCGATCCCCTGGACAAGAGCAGCCTGGAAGCCGTTGCCGCGAGACCAGAACAGCCTGTTACTCGTACGGTCAAGATTGATGATCAAACATATTTTCATGCGGTTTATGCCGACAGGGCCATCAGGCAGGCCTGCGTGGCTTGCCACAACAGCCATCCCAACAGTCCTAAAAAAGACTTTCAGATAGGCGACATTATGGGTGGCTTGGTTATTGAATTCCCTCTGGGGAAGTAGCGAGTATTCCTTGAAAACCAACGCGGAATTTTGAGGCGGCCACACCGAATGATTTACGCCAGAACGAAGAAGTGGTACATTCTCGCTTTACAGCGAGGTCGCTGGGAGCTATAACCACCTTCTAGGGGAATTAGATTATATGGTTGCCCTAATGCTTGTGTTTCGTTCATCAATGACCAGCGATATACAAGAAGTTCTGCGTGAATGTCATATGGATGCTTATACTCTCATCCCCAATGCGTCGGGGAAAGGGGAAACAGGGAATGTGGTTGGATCATTTTTCTACCCTGGAAGCAATTCTGTCATCTTGTCTGTGCTCCCCGATAATCAAGTTGACACCATGATCAACGCCTTGAAAGCCTTCCACGCCGCTCGACTACAGAGTTCACAGGGGCGTCCAATTCCCTTAAAGCTGTTTTCTTTTCCATGTCGGGAATTGATTTGACACGCCCCATAGCGAGCTTCTACGCATTGTCCGCTACAGGTGTAGACCATTACTTTGGGCTTGTTTGGCAGGTGGTACTCTCTCCTCACTGGGCTGAAAGGCTGTATTCCTCGGCTGGCCCAGTCTCGCGCAGCCTGTAGTGCAACGGAGTTGTTTCTTCCTGTTCCGCAACGTAAGAAAGCCCCTTCACCATTCCATCGATCGCCAGACCGTTCCCAGTATGCCTTCATTCATTTGGCTTGATCGTGCTCGCTTGTGAGGTGCATGAAAGGGGTTCTACAATCTCAAGGAATAGCACAAATGAGGTAGGGCCAAGTAGGTGTGGAATTCGAAGTGAGGGCTCTTACCGTTTTGTCCCAAAGTATTCCTGACGACTCACGGTAACGTCTGCCACGAACATGACCCCGGAATGCCGTTCGAAGAGCGGTCGGAGACCGGCGAGAATCGGCTCAACTTTCTCTTCCGGGACGACCGTCATGATCATTTCGAGACTCTCCTGCTCACTGAACATGAAGTGAGCCTCGCGTACGCTGTGATGGCCTTTCCCGGACACATTGCCGATGATGGTATATCCCGAGGCCTTGACACGGTCGAACAACTCAGTAACGAATGGCCGGTGTTCTCCTCCCACGATCACGCGGATTTCCTTCATCGGATGCAACGTCAAGCTCATTCCATCGCTCCTTTCTCGGCCTTCTTCTCATGACAGTCATTGCCGTTCACGCTCCCGCGGCTGCAGCCGTAGCGCGACGACCCCTCACGCACGAGAGGTCTCACTGTACACCTGCTCCACAATCGCGTTCCACTCACCGGTGGGGCGATACCGATACCATAGCCCTTTTTCCGGATCGAGGGCGATCAGGTGGACCCATTCATTGCGATAGTAATGCCGAAGTACTTCGTGTCGGGCGATCAGCTTGTCGATCCGTTCGCGCGGAGCCTCAATGATCGTCAACAGTCGCATCGGCTCGTGATAGGCGCGTTCGCCGCTCATGACGGTTTGTCTGGCCAATCCCAGCCGAAGGTCGCTCCATGGTCCCGACATGATGCCCAAACGTCCCACCACGTTGTGGTAGATCTTACTCCCGCTTCCATAGATCTCATTGTCCACCGCCGAAAAGTAATGTTCCATGTTGATCCATTGCGCCACCACCTGCGGGGCCGTGAGCAACACTTCAAGCAATCGATTACTTGGATCCTCTCGATAATCGTACGAGTGCAGGAAGACACGTCCCCCCAGATCCAGTCCCTTCGTCAGTTCCCTCCGACCGATCAAGAACGACGTATTGTTTGAGAGGCCCCATTCCGGTCTGACTTGACTCCAGTCCACGCTCCGCCGGCGGACATGTGTTTCAGCCTCCGTCTCCTTGAAGACATGTTGGACATCCGGAAAGCGGGCACAGCGTTCTCGACTGGTTAGCAGGGAGGCTTCTTGGAGGTCTTCTTGGAGTCGAGCTATGTCCGTGCGATGGGTGGGCGGGGCATCTTCGAGGTCAAACAGCTGAATAGCATCCGTCGTCGTATCCATTTGGCCGGCGAGAAAATGGGTGTCGGATGGGATGCCGATCCCCAGTTTGGCGATTCGCTCACGGACCTTGGGATTGTTCGCCATCATCGCGAGGGCCCGTGCGTTGGGGTTGCCTTCATTGCCCCCGCAGGCCCCGCAATCGAGCGCGGATTCGTAGGGATTGTTGTCCGATGTGCTCCCGTGGGCGCAAAAGAGGACGAGTCGCGCAAAGTTCTTGGTCAGACCCATCATACGGAGTGCCGTGTCGACGGTCAGCACCTGCTCTTCCAAGGTAAACCCGGTCCTGGTGAGCCGTTCTTTGTGTCGGGACGTGGATCGTGCCGTCAAATCGTATTGCCGCCGCAGCGTTTCGACAAACGCGCTGATCGGTTCCGGAGTCAGTCCGGTCCGCTCGACTTCTTCGGCTGGGATCGGCGGCTCTGGGTCTCCCTCGACCGTCAGCGCGCGCTGGCGCAAGCCCTCGACGAGCGCGGGCGTGATACGGGAACTGCGGAGCCCGAATTCCTCGTGCAGAGCCGCTCGAATGACGGCTTGTTGCTCCGCTTCGAGCATCTCAGCGGTTTCACCGGGCGCCAGCTTGTCTATTGTGAGCGTGGTGGCCAAAGACGGGACGAACAGGCGTCGCAACCAAGCGGTCCAGCGCTTATAGAGCGAGGGGGCCAATGTCTTGCCGAAAATCGGCAGGCCGTAGAACCAGCCCAGCGATTCGACCATGACATAAGGAGTCACCACATTGTCTTTCAGA
>CAZNBG010000139.1:0-7810 GCA_964570915.1 uncultured Nitrospira sp.
AACTTCTTGGCACGCTGTGGATCGTCCGCCGGGATGTCAAACCAGCAGATGCTCGCTGAGGTGCGGATGCTTTTGGTACCTTGCCGCTTTGTTGTCGACTTGACTTTGGATTGCCTACTCATTGGTTGCTCCTTTGTTATTGGGAAGCGCGTTTCTTTGCGGATTCTGGCCAGCATCTGTTGGCCATGCGCCTCAATTCGCCGTTACCCGCCGGCCATGGCCCCCACAATCAGGAACGGCTCGCTTCCCGTCACGACGGCGTCGGGCAGCGGAGTATCAGGCGATTCATGAGAGAGGTCCTGTTCGCACGCGAAGAAGCGTACGAACGCTCGGCGCTTGTGCGTGACGTGATCGCGCACCGTTCCTCGCAACATTGGATAGCGGGCTTCAAGCGCATCAAGGACCGCACGTTGTGTCACCGGACCCGTGACCTCAAGGGTCACTTCACCGCCGACCCGTGCGAGGGTTCGCAAATGTTGCGGCAATACTACCCGGATCATTTCGTGTCTCGTCTCTCGTGACGCGTATCTCGCGTTCAAACTCCTTCGCTTGCGATTCACGAACGACACTTCACGCGTCACGTTTCTTTAGAGCGTCTGCACTTCGACTGAAAGCACCGCCGGGAGGTCCCGAACGATGGGCGCCCAATTGTCGCCGCCATTGGTCGAGCCATAGACCTGGCCGCCGGTCGTTCCAAAATAAATGCCGCAGGGGTCGAGCTGATCGACGGTCATCGCGTCTCGCAGAATATTGACGTAGCAATTCTCTTGCGGCAGACCCTTTGTCAGCGCCTCCCAATCGTCGCCTCCCGTACGGCTGCGATAGACCCGTAGCTTGCCCTCCGGTGGATAGTGCTCGGAGTCGCTCTTGATCGGCACGACATAGACCGTATTGGGTTCATGGGCATGGACGGCGATCGGAAATCCGAAATCGCTCGGCAGGTTGCCGCTGACCTCGTGCCAGGACCCGCCGGCATCGTCGCTCCGCAACACGTCCCAGTGCTTCTGCATGAACAGCACGTTCGGGCGCGATGGATGCATGGCCAGGTTGTGCACGCAGTGGCCGACATCTGCATCCGGGTCGGGCAACTCATATTGCGATTTCAAGCCCCGGTTGATCGCCCGCCATGTCCGGCCACCGTCGTCAGTCCGGAATGCGCCGGCCGCGGAGATGGCAATATACATGCGCTGAGGATTCGCCCGGTCCAACATGACTGTGTGCAAGCACATTCCCCCGGCGCCCGGTTGCCAGAGATTGCCTTTCACGTCGCGTAGCCCGGCAAGCTCGTGCCAGGTACGCCCGCCGTCGGTCGAACGGAACAAGGCCGCGTCCTCGACTCCGGCGTACACCGTATCGGGATCGGTCAATGATGGTTCGAGATGCCAGACCCGTTTGAATTCCCAGGGGCGTTGCGAGCCATCGTAATGTTGATGCGTCGTCAGCGGTTTCCCTGTTTCCGCCGAAGTATCGTAAAGAAACATGTTGCTCTCACCCTTCGGCATGTTGTCGGATCCCATGAGATCTTCGGGTTTGGTGCCGGGGGCGCTCCAGGTTTTCCCGCCGTCATCCGAGCGTTGAATGACTTGCCCGAACCAGCTGCTGGTTTGCGAGGCATACAACCGATTTGGATCGACCGCGGAGCCTATGACGTGGTAGAGCTCCCATCCTCCAAAGAACGGCCCGCTCACATCCCACTGTTTCCGCGTGCCGTCGGATGTCAGAATGAAGGCACCCTTTCTGGTGCCGATCAGCAGCCGTACCCTGCTCATGTATGACTCCTTTCTCGCGATGCCTCGGTTCTTTGCGGCCGGCCGCCAGCCGCGCTGGTCAACTCGCCGTCCGATCACTGTTTCCGCGTGTAGGTGATTTCCATTCCCTTCATTTCTTTCTCGCCCTTGTGGGCTCCGTACATCTCAAAGATCTGCGTGTTCTGATCGACGAGTTTCCACACTGCACGATGGGTCATGTGCCCACCACCCGGTTCGTCATGCCCTCCCTTGAGCGTGATCGTCTTACCGTCCGCGTTGGCCGTACCTTCCATCAAGAAAATACCCGTGCCCATCGAATCGATCCAGGTCGACACATATTTCTTGCGCAAGTTGTCATACCCGGTCGTCCCGACGCCCGAATACGGTTGGCCCATCATGCTGCCGGTGTATTCCTGCTGGAGAAACCGCCCGCCTAAGATGGCCTTCATCTCGACCGTGCCACTTGATTCCATTGGCGGTTTGCCGGGCTCCATCCATTCCTTGGTCTGTGTCGTCCAGCTTCCGGCCAGGTTTTCCAATTGCTTGTGCGGTTCTCCAGGCGTGGCTAGCTTTTGCCACATCTCCATCATGGCCTTTTCATCCATAGGAGCATCGTGCTTTTTCTCTTTGGCCAGAACTGGAAAACCCATCAACGTGACGCACAACGTCGTAACGGTAAGAGATAGGAAACGCATGGTGCCCTCCTTGTAGGGTATCGAGATGTGATTTCTGGTTCGCCCGTTGACTGTCATACGGTAGTCGTTCGGTGGCTACGAAATCGACATTCCGGGTCGCTTGCGATGGACGTTCAGTTATTCCCTTCTCATTGTCTTTTGCGATCGGTGCCCGCATAGCCGCTCATGCGTGCCCCTTCTGCACCTGCGCCTCGTCCATCCAGAACACTTCCCAGATATGGCCATCCGGATCTTCAAAGCTTCGAGTGAACATGAAGCCGTAGTCTTTGGGAGAGGAGGCTTCGTTCCCTCCCGCCTTGATGGCTTTGTCCGCGAGGTCGTTTACCTTTGCCTTACTCTCAACGGCAACGGCGGTGAGTACCTCTGTCGTTTTGTGCGCATCCGCAATCTGCTTCTTTGAGAACTCCTTGACTTTGTCGTGAGTCAGCAGCATGGCGTAAATGTCATTGCTCATGACCATGCAGGCTGCGGTATTGTCCGTAAACTGCGGATTGAACGAGAAGCCGACCGCTTTGAAGAACGCCATCGATTTGTCCAGATCCTTCACGGGAAGATTGACGAAGATCTTACTGATCATTGCCGTCTCCTTCTTCTTAGTTTGATGCTTAATTCCAGTTGTCCACTTTGATGTCATCGGGTGAAGGGTTGCCGTTGCCGGTCTCGGCGAGATCTTTAAGACTCAAGAGGAACGTGGCCCATTTCGTACTGCAATGAGCGGTGAACTCGCTCGCCTCGCGCCAGTGTTTATGACCAAAGAGGATGATGGTGTAATCGCCTTCCTGAGATAAATGGAATACCGCGTCCGTTCCGATCCATTCCTCAGGCCCCGCGCTAAAGCGCCAATGCACTTTCTTGTTGGAATCGAGCGCGACGACTTCCATGTTCATGCGTCCGATTTCTTTTCCATCCACAGAAAGGAACCGGACCCCGATCGTACCCCCAACCTTGGATGACCCGGAAGTTTCCTTGGTCCACCAACCCGCGATGCCCTCGATCGTCGATAAGGCGGCGTACACCTTCGAAATCGGCGCCTTGATTCCAATTCTATGAATAATGTCCACCATGTTCCTCCGCGCAGTTTGTATTGGAGTGTTGTCTCATCCGGGCGTCAACGGCCATCTTGACTCCACACTCATTTCCGAGACTTTTCCCAGAGTGCCATGACGTTACCCTCCGGATCGGCCACGTCGGCCATAAATCCCCATTCTCCGATGGCGTGCTTGGGGGTCACCACTTTCCCGCCCGCTTTTTCGATCGCTCTGACCGTCTGATCGATGGACTCGGTTTCCACGCCAAATGACGGATGGTCATCTTTTGATTTGCGTGTGTAAAATCCTCCGTTAATGCCACCGACCTCGGTCGGATTGTAGTCCTTGTCCGCGGCTGTGGTGAGCGCCATGGCTCCATCGTCACCCCATAATTCAACTGTCCAGTCGAATACCGCCTCATAAAACTCTTTGGCTTTCCTGACATCTGAAGATGGAATCTCAAACATGACGACTTTATTTTTCATGGACGTTCCCCCCTTCCTTGTCTCCCTATTCAGCTGCGAATCACGCGGGTGCGCTCCTCAGGCATGTTCCAGACGGTACCGTCTGGACAAGTAGCGATCGTCATAATGCGAGCAGTGCCTCCTTGGCTACCGTGCATTCGTCTTCGCTTGTTCGAACACGCGCTGTTCCTGTTCTCGCAACTCTGGCGTGAACTCGGCCCCGAAGTCCTCGGCGTCGAAGACCTGACGAATTTCAATCTCGCTGTCTTCGTTGTGTGGATTCGGACAGCGCTTGACCCATTCGATCGCTTCTTCTTTCGATTGGCACTGCCAGAGCCAGTACCCGGCGATGAGTTCCTTGGTTTCGGCAAAAGGGCCGTCGATCACCGTACGCTTGGTGCCCAAGAACCTCACGCGGGCCCCTTTTGAACTGGGATGCAGTCCATCGCCGGCGAGGAGCACGCCCGCGTTCACGAGGGTTTCATTAAACTTTCCCATTTCAGTCAAGAGTTGCGTGCCTGGCATCACACCGGCTTCCGACTCCTTGGTGGCTTTCACGATCACCATGAACCGCATGACGAACCTCCTTTGGGTTACCGGATTGTCGATGTTTATCCTGCATACGCCCGCTGAATTGCTCCGAGATCAGGTTTGGACATTTGGAGGATTGCCTCCATCACTCGTTCGGACTTCCTGGTATCCGGATCCTGCAACATCGAGTCCCACTCAGGAGAGACGATTTGCCAGGATAAGCCGTATTTGTCCTTCAACCAGCCACACGGCCCCGGTAGTCCACCTTCCGACAGCTTCGCCCACATCTCGTCGATCTCTTCCTGCGAGTGACACTTCACCATGAAGGACACCGCTTCGGTAAACTTGAAGAGCGGTCCGCCGTTCAGCGACACGAACTCCTGGCCATTTAGCGTAAATGTGACGGTCATGACAGATCCCTTCGGTCTTCCCGAGGTTTCGGCGCCCGCGTCGCCGTAGCGCGTGATCGGTCCCAACTGGGAATTTTTGAAGATAGACACGTAGAACGTTGCCGCCTCTTCGGCTTGATCATCGAACCACAAGCAGGGGGTTAGCTGTTGCATGACGGACTCCTTATTTCTGATACCGGTGCCTACCTAGTAGTCGAACAGGTGAGCCCTCAATCGACAGCGATTCACCATTGTCCGATTCACGAAAAAGGTTTGCCTTCTAGTCCCTTCCCTAAGAAGGTCACGAGAGTCCGAACCCGCGGGCCATGGCCGCGGCAAAAAACGGAATCGCGAGTAGGACGGCCCCTTCGGCACGTAACCACCATTGCATACCTCTGATTTGCTCATTCGTCGGTAGAAATCTTGCTTCCTGTGCAGCCTGCTTGGTCCATCGGATCAATTGCACGGTGGGTGGTATGGACAGAATGGCCACCGTCGTGAAGAGTCCGATCTTGATCCAGAAGAGAGGATTCGACAGATAGAATGACGAACCTTTTGCGCCAAAAAACACGCGAGCAAAGCCTGTGCCGAGCAACAACACAGCACCGGGGCCGTACGCACGGTCCAAGCTGGCGGTCAGATGCAGGCTCGACACGGTTAATCCAGGCCTGACAAGAGCATTCTGCGCGGCGAGGATGGCAACGAGAGAAAACACCAACAGAAAATGGAAGGCGGAAAGGAGTAAATCGGTCATCAGCTATTCCCCTTGGCGTGAAAACCCAGGGAATTTAGAATGTCCCTGTTTTCGCGCACAGAAGAGGTTCTATCGGGTTCGCTCACGATGAACGCCGTTGGGTTCACGATACGGTCTATCAACACTCCAGCTCGGGAGATGGAACCGACACCGATACGCTTCCCTTGGATTCCGCCGTTCCGTACTGGCTGATCTTCGATGGCTCACGCGGCCATCACGCCGCCGTCCACCGACAAGATGCTCCCAGTCGTCCAGCGTGACTCATCGGACGCAAAATAAACCGTAGCTTCGGCAACCTCCTCCGGTTGCCCAAGCCGACCCGTGGGATGGACGCCTTCGAACCAGGCCTTGGTCTGTGGATCTTTCAACATGTCTGCGACGGGTGGGGTAATAACCCCAGCTGGGCAGATGCAGTTGCATCGGATGTTCTGCTTTGCGTAGTGCACCGCCACTGTCTTGGTGAGCATGATGACTCCCGCCTTGGCCGCTTGATAGGCATGGGCTTCAAAGCCAGGGATGGCCTTGAGACCGGCGACGGTGGAAATGTTCAGGATCGAGCCTCCTCCCTGCTGCAGCATCCGAGGAATTGCCGCGCGAATGAATCGAAATGTCCCCTTCATGAACACATCAAAGGTCTCATCCCACATCTGATCAGTGGTCTCGTGAAGTCGCGCCGCATGAAACAAGTTGCCTGCGTTGTTGACCAGGATATCGAGCCGGCCGAATGCTTGGACAGTGGCTGCCACCGTGTTCTGGACGTCTTGTTCGTCGGTCACGCTGCCCGGAATCGCCAAGGCCTGTCCGCCTTTCCGTTCAATGTCCCTGACGACGCGCTCCAACTCGTCCTTCCGGCGGCCCGTGATCGCGACCTTCGCGCCTTCCCGAGCCAACACTTTCGCAATCGCTTCGCCGATACCAGTTCCTCCCCCGGTCACAATCGCTGTTTTCTGTTCGAGTCTCATAAGTGTGTCCTCCTAAGCATCTGGTGTATTTGTGCGAGGCATCGATGGTTCAACGGCAACGTTCCTTACGCCGTATCAGAGCGCTCGTCGCTATTCACGGTGAGGAGTTCGAGGATGTGGCCGTTCGGGTCGTGAAAGTACACGCCGTAAAGGTTCCCCCGAATGCGTCACGGAGTCGGCGAAAATTGACCGCCGGATGTGTTGCCTCTCCGTGTTCGTCAGCTTCAACCACGTGCAGGTACGCCAGTCCGAGTCGATTCGCCTGCTCGCCCATATATTCGAACGTCGTTTGGGGGTCCGAATCATACATGCTGTTAAAGGGATTGACCGGCGACAGCCGTACGCCGACCCGGTTGGCTCCCCAGACGTCTGCGACCGCTTCGACGACTTCCATGAGAAAGCGAGCGCGGTTGGCCACCGATCCGCCATAGATGTCCGTATGCCGATTCGTGCCGTCGCGAAGGAATTGATCGATCAGAGACCCGTTGGCGGCGTGAATCTCCACCCCGTCAAAACCGGCGTCGAGTGCATGGATGGCCCCATTCCGAAATTGTGCGATGACTGCTGAAATGTGATTGTGCAGGGTGTAGCGACCAACACGTACCGGAGAAAGTAGATCGATTCGAGTCTTCATGCGAGTCCTCTCGTGGTACGATCCCAACACTCTAAAATTGTCCTACCTGTCCGACCTTCGAGTTGCTCAACCCTTTCCGGCATCGACGACTTTGGCTACCGGTATCTGCTGTGCTGCATCCGACGGGGACCAGCCGCCGCCCAAGGCTTTGTACAATTGCACCACCGAGACGAGATGGAGCCGGTGCGTGCTCATCAACGACAGTTCGGCCTCGAACAGATTACGTTGGGCGATCAGGACGTCCAGATAATTGGCGAGACCGCTCTTGTAGCGGAGCGTCGCTTGGCGAAAGGCGGATTGGAGAGACTCAACCTGTTCCGCCTGTGCGTTCCGTTGATCGTGGGCAGTCCGCACCGCGATCAATGCGTTGTCGACCTCTCGAAACGCGACCAGGACCGACTGTTCATACTGGGCACGGGCTTGCCTCGCCTGCGCTTCGACGGCTTTCTGTTGGAACCCGAGGGCTTGGGCATTGAGCAACGGGCCGGCGATGCTGGGACCGGCGACGCCAAATGCCGTTTCATTCGCAATGAGCCGAGAAAACTGGGGACTGGCGACACCTAAAATGCCGGTGATGGTGAGTTTGGGAAACCGGTCCGCCTTGG
>CAZNBG010000140.1:0-7756 GCA_964570915.1 uncultured Nitrospira sp.
GCCATAACCGAGGTAAATCTAGATAATCCGGTCACACAGCCCAAATCCTAAACAAGTTCCATCGTGTGCATCACATCCTGCCGTTACGCAGGCAACTTCGCCTTGACAGCGCCCTTTCCAGGCAATACCTCATACCCATAGTTCTCAAGCACTTGCTTGACGGCCGTCATACCGAGCTTCTGACCGAGCGCTTGCTCGATGGTCTGAATCGGTATTGTCTTCTGTTTCCCAAGATCTTGCGGGGTCCTGACTCGCTTGCCCAGCGGGGTGCCTGATGGATACTGAACTTCAATCGGCTCGATGATTGCCCCCCGGTCGGCCAAATTGGCCGCGAAAATATTCAGGGTCAAGACAACCATAGACAGGTTCGTTCCGGTTACTTCGACGAACAGCTGATCGTCACCCACTTGTATCTCTCCGATCTCCCGGCTGTTGATGATTGGAGGGAACGACAGCGGTTGTTTCGCTGCATCTCGAAGGATCGGCAATCGGCTCTCGCCAGCGAGGATGGCTCCATACTCCAACCCTTTCGGATGCACCATCAGAATCTCCGATAGGGTCATCACCGTCTCCATTCCCAACGGGGTAAATCGCGCCTCGTCAGGCTTCACAAGCTCGTAGCTGACCGGAAATTTGATCTTTGGCAGTTGATAGATCCCGATTGAAACGGTCTTGCGCTTATGGCCGAATATCTCCGCCAATTTCTCTTGTGTTTGAATCAGCTGGGCCAATCCTTCATCGGTCACTCGATATCCCGTAGCCGTACAAGCAGCAACATAGGGACGCACACGTTCGAGACCAGGCTTCACGATGACCTGCTGCCGGGATCTGGACTTTGTCGCAAAAAACGGATACGACTTGGATCCACCCTGTTCCTTAATTCGGATTTGCCGTGCGATCCCCTCGCAACACCATAGATCAGGCCGATTACTGTCTTGTAGTTCGATGCGCAGCTCTCCGGTTTCTGGGCTATACCCTTTGAGTTCGCCTTTCACGAGCATGAGCCAGGCTTCCAACTGTTCAATCGAGACCGGCCGCGTTACAGCGTTGCTCCCGTTCAGTAACGTCTCGAAATCGTGTTTAAAAATTGTGATCGTGGGCATAGCGCAGGCTAGAACAATCCTCTGGTCGTGCGGATCAATTCCAGGTTGTCGGTGAAGAGCTCGCGGATATCGTGGATGCCCAGCGCCACCATTGCCATCCGGTCGAGGCCCAGCCCCCACGCAATCACCGGCGCGGTGACCCCAAGCGGCAACGTGACTTCCGGCCGGAAGAGTCCGGCTCCACCGAGTTCCATCCAGCCCAGGCGAGGATGCCGAACGTGAAGCTCGACCGATGGTTCTGTGAACGGGAAGTATGCGGGCAGGAACTTCACTTCTTTCGCTTGAGCGACCTCGCGCGCAAACAGGTTCAGAAGACCCAGCAACGTTCTGAAGTTGATGTCTTCCCCAAGTACAATTCCCTCCACCTGGAAAAAATCCGTTGCGTGAGTGGCATCCACCTGATCATAGCGAAAACACCGGGCGATCGAAAAATACTTTCCGGGAATCCTGGGTGCGGCGGCCAACGTTCGAGCTGAGACGGCAGTTCCTTGACTCCGCAATACCAGTCGTTTGGCCCGTTGAAGATCGAAGGAATAACCCCAACCGGTGGAGCCCGTCGCGGCACCATTCTCGTGCACCTTGGCGACATGCGACAACACCGACTCGTCCACGCCGCTGGCATGGGTGGGAGCCTTGACAAAATACACGTCGTGGATGTCTCGGGCGGGGTGGAATTGCGGCATGAACAGCGCATCCATGTCCCAGAACTCGGTTTCGACAAGCTGCCCCCGCATCTCCTGAAACCCCATGCTCACCAGTTTGGTTTTGACGGTATCGAGAAATTCGCGATAGGGATGCTTCTTCCCGGTTCCGATACGAGGTGCACGCAGACTGATGGTGTACTTCCTGAATCGCTTAGTACGCCAACTCCCGTCCTTCAACAACTCGGGACTCACCTGCGAGACTTCTTCAGCAACCCCCTGCTTCAGCAGATGTTCCGCCGCGCGTGCGCCATCCGTGGACAATATGAATGAACGGGTCACCCGCTCGTCTATACGGAACGGCTCCTTCGCATTTCCACGTTTCACCGCATAATCCTCGATGACCTGTCGATCAGCTTCCGTGAAACTCTTCAGTTCTTTCGGCGACTCATGGATCTGCTGCAGGAGGGTTCGGAGTGTCTCGGCGGTCGAGCTCGGGCGTCCAGTCGTTTCGATGCAACCTCCTTGAATGATCAGGATCACCCCTTCTTTCTTGAGTCGCCCGACGGCTTTACTGACGTCAGAGGGATCAAGTCCTCCTTGCGCCTGAAGATCGGGAATGGTGAGCCGCTTTCCCGTACCGGTCGCTTCACGCGCGGCCGTTAGAACTTGCTCGAGAGGCGGAGCAGTCCGGTAATACTCTTCCCCTATCTTGGTCAACGACACCATGGGCGTCACGGTTTCCGTCTGAATTGCGATCAGCGATTTGGCGAGCAGCCATTCGACGGCCATGCTGAGTTGGGAAGGCTCCAACTCAGCAGCCTCAGCCAACTGCTCGCTGTCCAAAGCGGTTCCGGGCGGACGTGTGCCCAACGTCGTGAGGACTTTAATTTCGAGAGGATGAAGGCTGTCGATGACTGCGGAGATGTCCACCCTCGATGGCCTATCGATTAACCGTTGCGCGGGATGTCGATTCTACGACCGTCTCGGCAGCCGCTCGCAGGGCCGCGATCGTGGCCGTATAGTCGTGTTGAGAAAAAATCGCCGATCCGGCAACAAGAGTCGTCGCACCCGCGGCGACGATCTCCCGTGCATTATCCACCTTCACGCCGCCATCGACTTCAAGCAGTGCCCGGCTGTTAATCCGGTCCAATAGTACCCGGGCTTCGGCGATTTTCTTGAGCACCGAGTGGATAAATTTCTGCCCCCCGAATCCTGGATTCACCGACATGATCAACACTAAATCGACATCGCTCAAGATCTCTTGCAGCAACGCAATTGGTGTGGCGGGATTCAGCGTAACTCCGGCCTTGGCACCCCGTTCTTTAATCGACTGAATCGTACGGTGCAGATGCGGGCAGGCCTCGACATGAACCGTGAGGTAGTCGGCGCCGGCCTCGACGAAATCCGGGATAAATGCATCGGCATTGGTGATCATCAGATGCACATCGAGCGGCAACTTGGTAACTTTTTTGAGGCTCTCCACGATGGGAGGCCCCACCGTCAGATTCGGCACGAAATGGCCGTCCATGACGTCCACGTGGAGCATATCGGCACCGGCCCGCTCCACGGCGGCGATTTCGTCCGCCAGTCGAGCAAAATCGGCGGAAAGAATCGAGGGCGCAATGTAAATCGGACGACCCATCATCCGTTCTTTCGTAAGCGGACAGCGTAAAATCCATCCATCCCAAATCCGTTACATAGAGTCGAGAGTGCCCCTTGGGGGGTCACAAAGAGCAGTGCGCTGGTGGGAACCCAGGGAGCCACAGATTCACGCGTCCATCCAGGATAGGCTTCGCAAAAACGGCTGACGACCTCTTCTGTTTCTTCCATTTCGGTCGAGCAGGTACTATAGACCAGCACCCCGCCGGGTCGCAAGCAGGGAGCGACCGACTCAAGAACTTGAGCCTGAAGCTTCTGATGGGAAGCCAACACCGAACTCTCCTTCCGCAATTTCGCTTCCGGATGCCGCCGTAACACGCCGAGTCCGCTGCACGGGGCATCCACAAGAACGCGATCGAACAACGGCAATTTCCCAAGGCGATTCGACTGGCCGATCATTGCGGACCATTCTGACGTTCTTCTCACGTCGCCCACGATTGGCACCACGCTCTGAATCCCTAGTCTCCGGCAATTTTGTTGGAGCAGGTCCAACCGGGAGGTTTTCCGATCAACGGCATAGATCGTTCCACGATCGCCCATGAGTGCAGCAAGATGACTTGCCTTGCCGCCTGGAGCGGCACAGGCGTCCAAAATGACCTCGCCTGGTTGCGGGTCAAGGATCGGAGGAATGAGTTGGGCCGCTTCATCTTCCACATAGAAATCCCCCGCCAGAAATCCAGGCAGCGAGGTAATATCTTGGCCCTTTTCCAGCACAGCACCTACAGGACTGACGTCTGCCGCACGAATGGCGATCCCCGCCTGCCGCACACGCTCCAGAAATTCCTCACGAGTCAGTCGGCAACGATTCACACGCAGGGTGACGGCCGGGACCACGCTGGTCGCCAGACAAGCCGATTCTGCTCGTTCGCTACCCATCCGATGCACCCATCGCGTGGTCAGCCACACGGGAATACCGTATCTGACGGACAAGAACTCAACCGGGTGAGAGATGGAGTCCGGGAGGGTTGGGGCAGGCAAGCGGATGAGGCTGCGTAAGACCCCGTTCACTAACCCGCTCCAATCACGACCCAGTTGTTGTGCAGAAGCTTTAGCCAGCTTGACGGTTTCATCCACAGCTGCCGAAGCAGGAATTCGATCCAGGAAGAGCAATTGGTAGGCACCGACCCGAAGTACCATCTGGACAAAGGCCGGAAGCCTGCGAAGCGGTTTGGAAAGAATCGCACTAAGTCTCCAGTCGATCGTTTCCTGCCGCCGTAAAACTCCGTACGCCAGTTCCATCACCAGCGAGCGGTCACGAGGCAATGGGATTAAAGTCGCTCGCTGGTCAATCAGTTCATCGAGTGGACAATCAGTCCGTTGGCTCGACAGGAGGATGGCAAGGGCGACAGATCGTGGTGAGGGACTGGCGGACACCGCAGCCTCTACACTTTGTTTGCGAATCACAATCGAGGCCTGGAGTGAATGCTGTTGCGAGAAAACATTATGCGGATGATGAACCCAGTTGCTCACCGACCGTAACATGGTGCCCGGCTAGAAATTGAGCCACCGACATTCGCTTCGAATTGGCCGTCTGAAGTTCGCGGATATCAAGCAACCCATCACCGGTCGCCACCAGGATCGATTGCTTATTCACCACGATGATGGTTCCGGGCGTATCGGTCGTCGGGCCCACAATCGAGTCCACCTTCCAAACATTCCAACGCTCTTCACCTAAGAACGTATACGCCCCCGGCCAAGGGGAAAGTCCTCGCACGCGGTTGGCGAGGGATTCTGCTCTCATGGTCCAGTCAATGAGGCCGTCTTCCTTCTTTAGGAGCGGCGCCATAGTGGCCTGAACATCATCTTGTTTCCTGGGCGTCAATGTCCCGACGTTCAACCGTGCGATGGTTTCGACGAGCAATCGCCCACCCATCTCGGCCAGACGCGGTGCCAACGTGCCGGTCGTATCATCGGGCATGATGTGTAGCTTTTCTTGGAGCAGGATCGCGCCAGTATCCATTCCTTCGTCCATCAGCATCGTGGTAATACCGGTTTCGGTTTCCCCCTTGATAATCGCCCATTGCACCGGGGCAGCCCCTCGATACTTCGGCAGCAACGATCCATGCACATTGACGCACCCCCTTGGAGGGAGACTGAGTATCGGCGCATGCAGAATTCGGCCGAACGCTGCCACGGCGATCACATCAGGCTGCCATGCAGAAAGAGCTTGCAAGAACTCGGGAGTTCTGATTTTGAGAGGCTGCAAGATGGGAATGCCGGCACGCTCAGCAAGAAGTTTGACAGGTGGAGGCACAAGATGCTGTCCACGTCCCTTCGGTCGATCCGGTTGTGTCACGACCCCAACCACGTGGTCGTCCGAACGAAGAAGGGCTTCCAACGACGGCACCGCGAATTCTGGCGTCCCCATAAAGACGATCCGCATGCCTTCGCTTTAACATCGTGGTGGCGAGAAAGCAATCGTGCAACACCTCAACTTGACTTGCCGTTCAGCGCTTTGTTAGCATCCGACCGCGGGGTGGAGCAGCCTGGTAGCTCGTTGGGCTCATAACCCAAAGGTCAGAGGTTCAAATCCTCTCCCCGCAACCAACCTTTTCAATCATTTGCAAACTCTCAACCCAATAAAAAAGCCTTTCTGATTTGAAATTGTCCGTGTTTTGAGGGAAGCGGTCGCCGACCAAAGGTGCTGACTCCAGCTCATGGTCGGGACCTCGCCGACTAGGCCCGCTTCAAGAAGGAAGATTACCGATACTCATCAGATACCAGATCATGATATTCGTTATGGGGCCGAAGCCAACTGGCGGCATAACCGCATCTGGGCACCGCCTTCAGTCGTTCCGCGTGCACAACATTCATCAAGTCTTTCATGAACTCCCCGGCTGCGCCCTTGCCGCGCAATTCCTGCGGCGCGAAAACGTCATCTATATAAAGCGTGTTCTTATCCCTGCGGACATTGGCATAGACCACCAGGTTGCCGAAGGGCATCTCATAGCGTTTTGCGGCCTCATTGTACGTTATCTGATTGTTTGCACTCATGCCTTTACAAATCCTGTTGAGTACCAATCTATAACATTTTTGAGCCCACTTGTTGTAATGGTCTGCGCGCTTCTAAGCGCCCTGCCCGCAGTCTAATCTGATCTTCACTCCCCCTCTTTCGACGTACCTCGTTCGAATCTGGCCTCCATCGCCATACCTGATACGGTTAATTCATGGATGATGCGATCACCAACAGGAGGACGATGATGAGCTGTACACGTTGCCAGGGCTTGATGTTGGAAGAGCACATGATCGATATGGAAGCCGGGTATGGCGAGATGTGGACCCGCAGCTGGCGCTGTTTTAACTGCGGCCACCGGCATGACGCCGTCATACAGCACCACCACCAGACCCACGCGAAACCGACGGTAGTAAACCCCGAGGCCATGACAGCTCAAGAGATCGTTGAGCTACCGTGGGAATCCGATTTGACAGAACCGCTTGCTGCCTAAGCAGGCTGGCTGCCCGGAGAAGGGGCTTCGGCAGAGAAAGGGACAAGCCCATGAGACCGGCCACCATCCTTATCATCGATGATCACACGTCCCTTCGTACCCTGCTGGCTCTCAACCTTGAGGATGCCGGCTATCAGGTCTGTGGGGCCGCCGATGGTCGGCAGGGACTCGAACGGTTTCGGGCACAGCCCGTGGATTTGGTCATCACGGATTTAGAGATGCCGGAAATGAATGGCCTCGAGGTTATCTTGGAATTGATCCATGCATTCCTGGACGTGAAGGTCATTGCCATGAGCGGCCACGCTCAAACGAACTCCAGAAGGCCAGGCTAATTGGGGCCCGGCAGACCTTTTCGAAGCCCCTGGATCTCGATGCATTGCCGCATGCGGTTCAATACGAGCTACAACACTAGCCAATTGATGCTCGCCAGACATTAGATCCGATGCGATCTCTCATCGGTAGAAGACGTGCCTGCCTGCAAGGCACTGATCAGCGCCTGAATCGTCACGGCGCATTCCCACTAACGATTTCAGGCAAAAAGAAAGCTCCGTCCCCTCACAAGAACGGAGCCTTCCGAAACAGCGCAATGTACAGTGGGTTTCGATAACGGGCACGTTATCGTTTCACAGTGTTTCCACGACGCTGTTCGAGAGTCAACGTATCATCTGATTCTTTATACCGGTACTAGGAGAGTTCCTCGGACCATTAAATGTGATTCCGGGCACGAGCAGGGAAGGAACCCCGCGTCAGTATACGCATGACTATCGGCTGCTGCCGCCTACATTTCCTCGCCAGGCCCCGGTTTCCTGTCCACGCGACTCAATGAACTCCTTGAATCGCTTTAAGTCTCCTTCCACGCGTTGAGACACGACTCCCACGGCATCACCCGTTTTCTCGACCACCC
>CAZNBG010000141.1:0-7707 GCA_964570915.1 uncultured Nitrospira sp.
GGACACCTCGCCGCTGCCGACGTTTTTGTGTTCCCAAGCCTGACGGACACGTTTCTGGATCCAGTGTATGAAGCAGAGCTATGGAATCCCTTCACGGTGGCGCCTCCCTGGTCGCGCTTGGATATTCTCTTTACCAAATTGATTTGCGAGACCTACCTCCTTGAAAACGGCATCGCTCAAGGAGACCGACTCAGCATGGCGTCCTCGGTCGAACTCAGGCTGCCATTGGTCGACTATCGGTTGGTGGAGACGGTCGTCGGTCTACGTAAGGTGTCATCGGATCATGCTCTTCCTGCAAAGGCGTGGCTCAAGAGCGCCGTGAAGGATTTGGTGCCGGACTGGCTTCTCAATGAGCCCAAGCGCGGCTTTCAACCGCCGGGAGCTGAGTGGATCCATGGTGTCAAGACGCGCTATGGCCGTGCGCTTGAAGACGGTCTGTTGGTTCAGTTCTCCATCTTGAAGCCGGAGGTCGCCCGTTTGATGTCAAGGAGTTCTCAGCGCGGTCCGTTGGCGCTGCTGGCGTTCACCGCGCTGGTGCTTGAGTATTGGTGTGCCTCGCATTTGGGCCACATTCGTCACCTGATCGATGGTTCGCCGTTAGACCGCTCAATTCAGTGCCGTGAAACGATACTGCGATGTTAACCACCACGACATTAGGTCCCTGGTGGGTCAGCCTTAAATCCAACGTGAAGGAGATGGGGCTGCCCGGGCGGCTCCCGTTGTATTCACTGGCGTCTGGGATCGTGATTCTTGCCGGCTTGGCTCGTGAAATGGTCGTCGCTTCGGCATTCGGTCTCAGCGAAGACCTCGATGTGTTAGTGGCAGTCATGGGATTGCACCTGCTGTTCGGCGTGCAGGTGGGAAATGCCCTTGAAGCCGTGTTCGTCTCGAAAATGTCCGCACAGCACGGGCACACGGTCAAGCCTCTCATCAAGCAAGTTTCCATTGCGCTCCTTGTGGTCAATGCCGGCGTCCTGACGATCCTCGTCCTCGGGTCGAGGCCCGTACTCACAGTGATCTTCCCTGAGTTCAGTATTCAGCAGGTTGATACGGGTGTCCGTCTGATCCAACTCTTGTTGTTCCCGATCGCCTGTGCCGGATTGGCAGGTCTCATACGGGGTGGACTGACGGTTATGGGGAGTTTTGTCCCCGTATTTTTGAGCGGCGCGGTGGTCTCCCTTTTCACGATTTTCTCGGTGCTCGTCTTCGCCGATCGCTGGGGGATCGATGCCATGGTGTGGGGGTTTGCGGCGGGACATTTCCTCGTCCTCGTCTGGTTCATAGTCATGCTCGCGAGGAGTCCTGTTCCATCCGCAAAGACCGACGTGCAGGACCAGAGGGTTCAGCTAGGGGAGTGGTGGCGGCCGGTGTTTATCGTGTTGATAGGAGAGATTGTATTTCAGGGGATCGTCATGACCGAACGAAGTTTTGCGTCCGGTCTGGGCACGGGAAAGATCGCGGCATTTTTCTATGCCGGGGCCGTGGTGGCCGCCCCGCTCGCATTGTTCACCATGCCTGTCAACACCACGCTCTTTCCCAAGTTGGCGCGTGCGTTTCATACCGGTTATGAGGAAGGTCGCGCGTTATTGGGCCGGTATGGAGTTCTGTTATGCGGTACGGCGCTGCTATGCAGCGGCATACTAGCTCTTGGAGCGGAACCGTTGATCGAAATCGCCTTGGTGCGAGGAAAGTTCTCAACGGCCGATGCACAGACCACCGCTCATATCCTGGCGGTGTTGGTCTGGGGATTGCCGTTTGCCAGTGCGTACGGGATTATCAGAAACTCATTTTATTCCTTGTCAGATTACCGAACTCCTCTCGTGGGGTATGGAATCAAATGGGTGGCGCTTGTCCTGTGCGCCAGCTGGCTGGTTCCTTCTCTCGGCGTCGATGGATTGGCTCTCTCATCCGTTGCGGCCCAAGCCGCGGATACGAGTGTGATGGGTTGGCTCCTGCGACGACGCCTCACTCTTTCACCGGAGGGAACGTGACATCGCGGGTGGACGTTGAGGATCTGCCCCTTCCGGCTAATCGGACCTGGATCGGTCTGGTGTTGGGCGTTTGGCTGGCCGGGGTGTGTGCCGCCTCTCTCTTCGGGAGAGCGGAGGGCCGGAAGGGACACAGCTACGAAGTCATCATGCTCGCTTCGCTCGTATGGCCGGCGGGCTATTTTTTGCTGAGCCGGTGCCGTTTCGTCCCCAATGGGTTCAGTCCAGGGATGATCCTAGGGCTGACAGTGTTTGGAACCTTTTGTGGGCTTAGCTCGTTCGTCAGCGCGGCACCGCTGGAATCGGTGCAATATGTCGCGCTGACGATTCTGATGGTTCTGGTCGTGCTTCAGTTCAATACCAACTTGGAGGCAGCGCAATACGAGATAGGGCTTAAGTTCTATGCCGTGCTCGGTGCTGTTCTGGTGTCTGGGTTTGCCCTGTACGATTACACGCCGGGACACCGGCTTGGTGGGGGAAGGGGGATCTTGAACCCGGCCAGCTTCGCGCTCATTACCATGTCCGTCTTCGTGACCGCCATGGCGATCAGACGAGTCATTGTACGGATTCCCATTCTTGTCGCAATGGGAATCGTGATCTACTTGACCGGTACCCGTGCCTCCGCGGTAGCGGCCCTTTTTGGTCTTGCGATCACGCTGTTCTGCCGACGGCGGACTGCGGGGACTCAGGGGTATGTGCTGCTTGCTTTTTGTGTCGTCCTGGGCGGCGCCGTGGCAGCATATTTTGGGGATGCGGTCGTGCGCGGAGCGTCTGATTTTTTTGCGATTCAGGACCGGCACCGTGGTCTGGAATCAGGCGGATCCGGGCGTCTGGAAACCTGGAAGGCTACCTTTAACCTTTTTCTGGCTCATCCAATTCTTGGTGTGGGCTTTCGCACGCATGAGACAGCCCTGAAAATCAACTCGTCGGCACATAACGGTTACTTGGCGCTGCTGGCGGAAATCGGAGTGATCGGGTTTGCGGCAGTCCTCTGTGTGACATTCTCAGGGCTATGGAACATCTGGCGTCGGAATCAAGATCCGTCCCAAACATATAGTTACAGCGTGCTCTTCGGACTGGCCTGTGGATATTTTGTGCTCGCAATTTTCGAACGATACTTCATCAATGCCGGCAATCCGACGTCGTTGCTATTTCTGCTGAGCATACTTGGGCCGGCGCTCTCTTACGAGGAATCAGAATTGGAACAGTCTGAAGATGGGGCAGAGGAATTCGTCTCAGAATTGGCTGATGAGGATTTGTTTAGATCGCGGGCGAGAACGTAATGCTGTTGATGAACAAAACAACGACCGACAACACCCCTCTCGTCGCATTGCAGCAAGTCTGCATCCCGCATTACCGGCAGCGCCTCTTTGAAAAATTGGGATCGGATCGACGCCTCCGTTTTCTCATGCTCGCAGACCCATCCGCTGATGTTCCGTTTCTTCCGCTCTCTGCAGCTCCGGACCGATGCGAATTCGAACCGGCCACACAGCAGGTCATTAGGTTGCCCTTCGGGTTGTCGTTGTCTTGGCAGCCGGTGGCGGTGAGGGCGGTGGTTCGGAATCGCCCCGACGTCGTGATCGCGCAGGGCAGCCCCTATGATCTGACTGCCTGGGTTTTGACCATCATCGGACGCATCTTCGGCATACCGGTCTTGCTGTGGACCCACGGACTTCAAGGTGATGAGTCCGGAGTGAAATGGATGGTTCGAGCCTGGTTGTATCGACTGTCGCGGGGATTGCTGCTGTACGGTGATCATGCACAACAACTCTTGATCACAAAGGGGCTCTCTACGGACCGCTTGCATGTGGTCTATAACTCCTTGGACAACTGCGAACAGGCCGCAATATCTGCACGGATCACACCCGAAGATTGTGACGCGCTCCGCCGCTCTCTCGGTATTGATGCCCATGAACGGTTGATCTGTTTCACGGGTCGTCTCCAGCCAGTGAAGCGCCTGCCATGGCTCCTGCGAGCGTTGAACATAGTCAAACAACGAGGCAAGCACGTCCATCTCGCACTGGTCGGTGACGGAAGCGAACGACCGATGCTGGAATCGCTGACGGAGGAGTTGGGGCTTACCAGGCTGGTGCATTTTTTGGGCGCTTCGTACGACGAGTCTCGGCTTGGTCTCGTTCTCTCTTCCAGCGACCTCGTCGTCGTTCCATCTGGGGCCGGCTTGTCTGTCATGCACGCGCTTGCGTACGGTACGCCCGTTCTGCTGCATGACAAGATTGAGGAACACTTCCCAGAGTGGGAAGCCGTGCAGGAAGGGGAAACCGGGTGGTTTTATCGTAGCGATGATTTGTCGGACTGCGCCGAACGGATCATCGACGCTCTGTTCCCCAGCCCTAGGAAGCCGGCGATGGCGGCAGCTTGCCGCTCGATGATCGACCGCCGATACAATACGAGTACGCACGCCGGCTTGTTCATCGATGTGATCGCCAAACACTGCAAGCTTCCCTCGCTCGTCGCGAAAGACCAAGAGCGTTCGGACCACGTGCTGCCGTGCAGACCACTTAAGCCTTTGGTCAAGGGGGGGCGGTGAACATGCTCATGAAACAAGCGCGGGCACTGTACAGCAGAGTCGAACAGCGTGTTGCACAAGGTAGCTTGAATCGCCTGCGAGACAGGGGTTCCATCCCTCATCACAAGATCGGAACCGGTTATGGAGGTTGGTTTGTTCCGACCGGGTTCTTGTCCAAGCACTCGCTCTGTTATGGCGTGGGTGCCGGCGAGGATATCAGCTTCGAGATCGAACTCATCAATCAATTGGGGTGCGAAGTTCATTGCTTCGATCCGACCCCACGGGCTCAACGTCACGTGGAACAACTGCGCAGGAATACGTTTAACCGCCTTCCAACGTCCATCAACGATTCAGTCGACAGCCATTACGACATCGACCTGAGATGCCTGACCCGTCTTCACTTCCACGCCTTCGGCTTGTGGAGCCAGGACCGTAGCATGCGCTTCTATGCGCCGGAAAATCCGGCGCATGTCTCACATTCCATCGTGAATTTACAACGCACGAGCGAGTACTTCGAGGCCGACTGCCGAACCCTGCGCACCGTGATGCAGACCTTGGGCCATACGAACCTGTCACTGCTCAAGCTCGATGTCGAAGGGGCGGAGTATGAGATCTTGGGGTCCGTCCTCGACAGCGACATCCGTCCGGCTGTCCTATGCGTTGAATTCGATGAAGGATACCACCCCTTGGACGACGAGTATGTGCCACGCATCGTGAATATGGTCTCTCGTGTCAAGGCGCACGGCTATCGGCTGACACATATCGATGGGTGGAACACGACATTCGTTCACGAACATGCGGTTACGAAATCCGAGGGAACCTCATGAAAGTTGGAATGGTGACGGCGTCGGTGTCCCGAAATGGCGGAGGGATACACGAGGTTGTCCGTCGAAGCGCGCTTGAGTTGCACCGTCGAGGCTCCAACGTCAGCGTATTCGGTCTCAGCGATGAGCACTTTGCGGAAGATCGTGAGGCTTGGATGTCCATAGCGGTCAGCGCGTTTCGGCATCGGGGATACAAGCTCTTCGGATATGCTCCGGATCTCCTGCCGGCGCTCCGTTCTGCTGCGCCGGATGTGCTGCACAATCATGGTTTGTGGATGTATCCCTCGGTGGCCTCGGTCAGGTGGTCGAAACTCACACACCGGCCATACATCATCAGCATACACGGCATGTTGGATCCATGGGCGGTCACCCATTCCTACTGGAAGAAGAAGTTGGCGGGCATGATGTACGAACACCGCCACCTCACGAACGCGGCCTGTCTGCATGCGCTATGTTCCGCCGAAGCGGACGCGATCCGTCGCTACGGGCTTTCGAATCCTCTCTGTGTAATCCCTTGCGGCATCGATCTTCCCTGTTTGGAGGGTGAAAAACCTGCTCGGCAGAAGAACGTTCTTCTGTTCCTTGGCCGTCTGCATCCGAAGAAAGGCCTCCTGAACCTCTTGACGGCCTGGCAACAGCTTCAAGGTGACGGTGCTTCCGCAGCAGCGAGATGGGAGCTATGGATAGCAGGATGGGACCAGGGAAATCACGAGGCTGGTCTGCGGAAGTATTGCGCCGAACATGGCTTACTGTCTTCTGTTCGATTTCTCGGACCGAAGTTTGGGGCGGACAAGGAATCGCTGCTTCGTTCGGTGGATGCCTTTGTGTTGCCTTCCTTCAGCGAGGGGCTACCGGTCAGCATCTTGGAAGCGTGGGCCTATAAGTTGCCGGTCGTCATGACGAGAGCATGCAATCTTCCACAAGGATTCGAAGCCGGGGCGGCGATTGGTGTCGAGACGCCGCCGCCGGCAATCGCACGAGGTCTGCTGGACCTCATGTCGATATCGGAAGCCGAACGATCGACCATGGGAATGCGTGGGCGGCAACTTGTGGAAGAACAGTTCTCATGGACTTCCCATGCAGAACAAATGTCGTCTGTATATAGCTGGGTGAGTGGGACCGGTCCACGGCCAGGATGTGTGAACAGCCTGTAGGAATTGAGATTTGATGCGAGGTGGTCCGTCGTGACCAGGGTTCATCCCAACTTTCAAACCACCGAGAATCGAGTACGCCGGATGCTGTGGAGTGCCGTTTGGTGGATCGCATACCGCCCAAGTCCACGAGTCTTGCACGGCTGGAGAAGAGTTTTGCTCAGGATGTTCGGAGCCACCATCGGGAAAGGGGCTCATCCCTATCCCTCAGCAAGGATTTGGGCGCCATGGAATCTCACCATGGGCGAAGGGAGTTGCCTGGGCGACTATGTGCAATGTTATTCGGTAGATCGCGTGACACTCGAGCCTCATGCCACGGTAAGTCAATATTCGTTCCTCTGTACTGCCAGCCATGATTATCGAGTTGATGGAATGCCGTTGATCACGGCTCCGATTACGATCGGTCGTGGTGCTTGGGTTGCGGCGGATGCATTTATCGGCCCCGGCGTTATGGTTGGGGAGCGAGCGATCGTCGGGGCGAGGGCAAGTGTGTTTCGCCATGTCGATCCCTGGACAGTGGTGGGGGGGAATCCGGCCCGACTCATCAGAAAGTATCAACTCGAACACGAGGAAACATGACAGACACGGTCGTTGACATCTCCGGGTACACCTATGCGGACGGGGAGCTCAATGAATCACACAATTACCTTGTTCCGTCTTTGCTGAACATTCTGGACTCATTAGGTATTCCTCCCGGTAACCGGCGTGTGTTTGAACTGGGATGTGGAAATGGCGCAGTCGCAGCGGTTCTAGCCGAAAAGGGATACCAGGCCACCGGTGTCGATGTCTCATCACAAGGCCTGGAACAGGCTCGACGGCGGTATCCGCACCTCACGCTCATGCCGGGATCGGCCTACGACCGCTTGACTGAAACCTACGGACGCTTTCCGGTCGTCGTCAGTCTGGAAGTGGTTGAACATCTGTATGCACCTCGCGTGTTTGCCAAGACGCTCTACGATCTTGTGGAGCCGTCAGGAACCGCCATCGTTTCTACGCCCTATCACGGGTATTGGAAGAATTTGACCTTGGCCCTTACCGGACGGATGGACGCACACTTCACGGCCTTGTGGGACCACGGACACATTAAATTCTGGTCCATGAAAACACTGGAAACATTGTTAGTCGAGGCGGGGTTTAAGACTATCTCTTTTAGGAGGGTAGGACGCATCCCGGTCTTGGCCAAGTCGTTGATCGCGATCGCTCAAAAACCCTAAAGG
>CAZNBG010000142.1:0-7693 GCA_964570915.1 uncultured Nitrospira sp.
TGTGATGACTGCAAGCCCATTCCAGGCTTTCATCGGTTTTGTGACACCTTTGCGCCTCACCGACATCATCCACGCCTCATGGCAGATGCGCGAAACCAACGGGGATTCTTTTGTTGGTCAGAATGAGGAATACGCGTGGGAAAGGACGGTGAGAATGGACTACCGCTTCAACACAATGTCGCGGGCAACTTTGCCGCTTGGCCCGAATGGCTTTTGAGGTTTTCCGTTTAACTCGGCCTTCACCCCTCCTGCATTCCCAAGGGTCAAGATGAATTGGTCCTGCCCCTTCCAATGAGCCCGTTCACCGGGCCGAAGCAGCGACTCCTGCGGACTCCCGTTGTCGATCTGCACGACGACCCAGCTCAACTCCGTCGCTTCAAGATCCAAGACCAGCTGACCGTCGCCTTGATTCTCGATTGCGTTCAATGAGATTCCACCCAACGGACCATCGTGACCGGGAGAGACCGTCGATACCGTCGAAACTATTTCCGGCTCCGGCCTGGGAACCGCGACGGCGGGTGGAGCGGCTTCCTGCCGATGCGGAGTATCGGCGGGAGCCTTTGGTGCGATAGCAGGCGTTTCGATCGGCTTCGGAATCTCTGCCGTGCGCTCAGGTTCGTGGCCGGTCGATCCCGCAGTCTCTTTCATCGGTTGGGTCGTCCGTTTAGTCGCTGTGGCCGGCTCAGGCGCTCCCCGCCGAAATACAGAAGACTGCTCTCGGCTTAAAAGAAAGATCAGAGTCAATACGGCGATCCCAATCGCAATCGTCACCGCTTTCCGATTTGCTTGACGCTTGCGGTCTTCCTCAACCTGTCTCACCTTGAGCCGTTCGCGCTCATCCTGCTTCTCGTAAAAGGAACCGGCCGATTGGATAAATCGGTGAATCGCATCCTCTTCATCCAATCCGAGCGATCGGGCGTACGAACGCACAAAGCCTCGAGCGAAAACTTGGTCGGGCAACTTGGCGAAATTCCCGTCCTCGAGTGCTTTGACAAAATCCGTACGAATGCGGGTTTTCGACGCCACTTCGTCTACGGTCAACCCTTTGGTTTCCCGGACTTGCCTGAAGAATTCACCCACCGACTCCATACGTCTCCTACTTCAATTGGGTCAAGAGTTCCGATGCGGCTGCCGCCAACTCTCCGCCTTTATCCCAAGCCACTACTTTCTTTAGGACCTCACGGGCCCGGGTCGTATAGCCCAATTTATAATACACCCGACCGAGCTCCAGGTGGGTCCTCGCGGGAGGGACGCTCGGAGGACTTGCGGATGTTGCATCCTCCAACGCTTCCATCGAACCCTGAAGATCACCTTGATGGGCAAGCGCGCGACCGAGATGAAATCGAGCTAAGTCCGGCGTAGGATAGAGAGGATTCGACAGTGCCACCCGGTACGCCTTGATGGCCTCCTCCCACTGGTTTTGATTGGCCAAGACTTGCCCCAAGTAGGTATGCGCTTCGGAATAGGTTTCATCGATCTTGATTGCGGCGCGAAATTGCTCTTCGGCGTTGAACAACTTGCCTTGCAGCGCATAGACGTGTCCCAGTGCATACCGGGCTTCCTTATTGTCCGGATTCAATTGGACGGATTTCTGGAATGAGACGAAGGCTTTCTGGCGATCTCCTGGGAGACTAGCCACACCTTCTTGGTAATACCCTTGCGACTTCCGCAACGCTTCTTTGTCGGCCGCACAACCCGCTAACACACCGATGACTCCTAACCATACCAGTGGGAAATACCCTCGCGGCCAATGGAACCAACGATTCGTCCCCTTCATTGAACATCCTCAAAATGCGTTAACCGCTTGAACTCGGCGAACCGAGCTTGAATCTCTTTGTAATCCAGGATTCGCAATCGGTCAAGACTAAAGGATTCTACTGTAAACGAGGCCATGACGCTTCCAAAGATGATGGCTTGCTTCATGGCCTCAGGCGAGCGATTTCCCGTCGCTGCCAAGTACCCCAGAAATCCGCCGGCAAAGGTATCTCCGGCACCGGTCGGATCACGGACGTCTTCGAGCGGAAACGCCGGAGCGCCGAAGACCTGCTTTTCGTTGAACATGAGCACGCCATATTCTCCGCGTTTCACAATGAGGTGCTTGGGCCCTCGCGACAGCACGAGCTTCGCCACTTTCACCAGATTGGAATCCTGACCCAGTGCCCGAGCCTCACCGTCGTTGATGATCAGCACATCGACTTTCTCCAGGACCTTCCAGAGTGCCTCGCGCTGGCCATTGATCCAGAAATTCATCGTGTCGCAGGCCACCAGTGCGGGACGTTTCACTTTGTTCAAGACGTCGAGCTGAAGCTCCGGGTGGATGTTTCCCAGAAACAACACATCCGGCGCACGATAGGCCTCAGGAATCTGAGGACGAAATGTTTCGAATACATTGAGCTGGGTATCCAAGGTATGCGCCTCGTTCAGCTGATGGGTGTACTCGCCCTTCCAGCGAAAGGTCGCCCCTGGGCGCCGTTCCAGGCCCGTAAGATCAATCCCTCGGCTCTTGAGAAACGCGATATGTTGCTGAGGGAAGTCCTCTCCAACCACGGCAATAAGCGCCACCGAGGTAAAGAAGCTGGCTGCCGTCGAGAAATACGTAGCCGACCCGCCGAGGATCTCGGTTCCTTCGCCGAACGGGGTTTTGACCGTATCAAGCGCAACAGACCCGACGACTAATAGGTTCCCCATGGCTAACGGACTCCTTTCTTCGGTGTCAGAGTTCGATCGATCAGCACGGCGAGCTTCTTTCGAACCGCCGTAGAGATTCGTTGCGGCGCCGTCAGAATGGCATTGTCCAATGCCCGATGACAGGCGCATTCTATCGGATTGACGAATGACGGCATGGCCGAGCGGAGTATGTGTTTGGCCAAGGCCACGTTACGATGGAGCGTGCTCAACACGGCTTCCACTGTCACGGCTTCTTCCGTCTCGTGCCAGCAGTCATAGTCGGTGACCAGCGCCACCGTGGCATAACACAGCTCCGCCTCTCGGGCCAGCTTCGCTTCCGGCATGTTGGTCATACCGATCACATCAACACCCCACTGCCGGTAAAGCCGCGATTCCGCTTTGGTCGAAAACTGCGGACCTTCCATACAGAGATAGGTCCCGCCGCGATGCAGCGTAGCACCCACTCGCTCTCCGGAGGAAAGGAGGATCTGGGCCAGCTCAGCACAAATCGGCTCACCGAAGGCGACATGCGCCACGATCCCATCGTCAAAGTACGTCGACACGCGCCGCTTGGTGAGATCAATGAACTGGTCCGGCAGAACGACGTCGCCCGGCTGAATCGACTCTTTCATGCTGCCGACTGCGCTGACCGAAATGACATGCGACACGCCCAAGGACTTGAGCGCAAAGATGTTCGCGCGATAGTTGATCCCGCTCGGATTCACGACATGCCCACGCCCATGCCGAGAGAGAAACGCCACCCGAATCCCCTCCAGCGTGCCGATCGTAATCGTATCCGAAGGAGGCCCGAACGGGGTACGGACACGGATGGACTGAGATGACTTGAGCCCCTCAATGTCATAGAGGCCACTCCCCCCGATGACACCGACGGTAGCCCGTTGAACTGCTTTCTTGCTCTTCATACAGATCCTTTTTCCCAGGTCGCCGGCTGCAACGCAGCGGGCTGCCTTTGCTCCCCAAGGGTTCTCAAAAATTGATCAATATGGGCAGTCACGCGCTCGGCGGTCCGCTCAGACGATTCATTCTCCTCGATTGACAACCAGACAACATCCGGTTCCTTTCGAAACCACGTCATCTGTCGTTTTGCAAAGCGTCTGGTGTCGCGCTTGAAACAGCGCACCATTTCTGCATAATCACACTCGTTCGCCAGGAAGGCTCCCACCTGGCGATACCCCAGACCTTTCATCGCCACAAGATCCCGCCCGTATCCGTTGTCGAGCAACGATCGCGTCTCTTCTACCATTCCATGAGTCAGCTGCCAATCAATTCGTTCTTCAATCCTTCGATACAGCGCCTCGGTGCTTCGCTGAAGTCCCAGGAGAAGAGCGGAAAAGGGAGTCTCTTGAAACCGGTGTTCATCATGCAGGATGGACATTGGACATCCGGACAGCCTGTACACTTCCAACGCCCGAATGATTTTGGATTCATCGTTCGGGTGCAACCGGGCCGCCGTCTGAGGATCAACCTGCATCAATTCTGCATAGAGGCCGTCACGTCCCCGCACTTCCCTCAATTTCTTGAGGTCCGCTCTCACCGTCGGGTCGGCTTGAGGTGCCGGGCATAATCCCCTCACCAATGTTCTGATATACAACCCCGTTCCACCGACAATGAACGGCAGCCTGTTAGCCGCATATAACCGGTTGATGTCTTCCAGCGCCGCACGCCGATACCAACCTGCGTTGAACGTTTGACCGGGATCAACCAAATCGATAAGCCGATGCGGCACACCCTGTCGCTCTTCAGTTGCCGGCTTGTCCGTTCCTATGTCCATCCCGCGATAGACCTGACGTGAATCTGCCGTCAGCACCTCAGTGTCGAAGTGTTTGGCCACCTGTGTGGCGATTCGACTCTTTCCGACGGCCGTCGGACCAAGGAGCACGACTACGGGACGGTGGCGACACATCACTTCGGATAGCATGGTTACGTGAGGGCCCCTGAAAGCTAGGCTGTCTACCAGCCGGCTCGTCCAAACATTTTCTCCAAATCATCGGTGCTGAGCCGGAAGGAGGTCCTTCGTCCATGGGGGCAGGTCGTAATCTCCCCTTCCGAACGCCATTCCTCCACCAACGTTTTGATTTCCTCCAATTTCATCGGGCGGCCGGCTCGGACAGCACCGTGACAGGCCAACGATGCCAGCACCGACCGAACTCTGGCCTCCAGACTGGGGACACCGTCCCACTGATTCAAGTCGTCGACGAGATCTTGCAGAAACGCTCCCGGTTCGACTCGGCCCAGACCCGCCGGAACCGACCTGATCAAGACCGTCGAGGCACCGAACGGTTCGATCTCCAGTCCCAACTTCTCCAGATCATGTTGGTACCGCTGGAGCAGCGCAGCCTGAGACGGGGACAGGTCCAGCGAATCCGGAATGAGAAGAGGCTGAGCGTGTATTCCGCGCGCCGTCCACGCGCGATACAGCCGCTCAAAAAGAACCCGCTCGTGGGCCGTATGCTGATCAACTACCGTCAGGTCACCCCCGACCTGCGCGATCAAGAATGTGCGGTTGATCTGACCCAGCGCGATCACCTCATCTGAGGGCGCGCGGATATAGGGCTCCGCGGCTTCACTGACAAAGGCCAATTGAGTTTCAGATCCCGGCCGCGTGCATTCTGCCGGATCCCTCTCACAGAGCGTGACCGCCTGCGATGTCTCATCAACCAAACCCGCGGGGTATCGGATGGGCCGTTCCGATAACCGAGCTTCCTCCGTGCCACTCGTCGGTCCTCCGCCGCTCAACCGCTGGCGAATCGCTCGTCGTACGAGCTGATGTATGGTCTCGTTGTCCGAGAATCGGACCTCTCGCTTGGTGGGATGGACGTTCACATCGAGACGGTCCGGGTCAACATCCAAGAAGAGCACATATCGCGGATGGCACCCTTTGGCAAGGAACGAACCATACCCTTCGCCGACCGCATGGGACACCGCCAGGCTGCGCACCGGACGATAGTTCACAAACAACTCTTGCGGGATGCGTGAGGATTTGGCGTGGACTGCATCGACAATATATCCGCTGACGGTAGCTCCAGGGAGTGCGGCTTTGATCCAGAGACTCTGATCGAGAAACAGCCGCCGATAGACTTGGGCGATCCGATCCTGCTCCGATGGTGCGGCTGGGTAGTTGAAAATCTCTTCCGTGTTATGCGTCAAGCGAAACTGGATGGACGGCCAGGCGAGTGAGACCTGCTGCACCACCCGGCTAATGTGTGAAAATTCGGTCGGGATGGACTTCAAGAACTTCTTGCGAGCCGGTTGATTGTAGAACAGCTCCGCAACCTCGATTCTTGTCCCGGTCACTGGAGGAGCATCGTCGACGTCCCCGACCATTCCCCCATTGACTTCCAACCTCGTTCCTATTTCTGCCGAACGAGTCGCCGTCAGAACACGGACCCGTGACACGGCGGCAATGCTCGGCAATGCTTCCCCACGAAAGCCCATCGTGCGGATGGACCAGAGATCCTGATCCGACCGAAGCTTGCTCGTGGCATGCCGTAGAAACGCTCGCGGCGCATCGTCCCGGCTCATCCCCTCTCCATCATCGCTCACCCGGATCAACGAGAGGCCTCCGTCCTTCACATCAATCGTGATCGAACGGCTACCGGCATCGAGGCTGTTCTCGAGAAGCTCTTTGACGACTGCGGCGGGGCGTTCGACCACTTCTCCGGCTGCAATGCGACCGACGACTTCATCCGATAGGATGGAGATCTTGCCACTGCCGCTGGGTCTCAGCACGGCACGACGCTCCTCATGAGTGATGAGTCGGTAATGGGGCGGAGCATCGCGCTGCGGCGACGGTCATCGGAGTTCGGCCAACTTATTCTTCGCCAGTTTTGATTCGTCCGACGAGGGGAACTCTTCGAGCACACGCTTCAGATTCTTTCTCGACTTCGGAAGGTCTCCGGTCTCTGCCGTCGCGAGACCGAGCTTATACAGCGCGGCGGGCACTTTTTCGTTCCCAGGGTATTCCGCCACCAGATAATCGAATGTCTGGATCGCCCGCCCATAGTCTTTTAAATTGTAATACGACTCGCCCAACCAATATTGCGCGTTTGGAGTGAGCGAGGTCCCGGGAAAGTCTTTAATGAACCGCTGGAATCCCGCTACCGAAAGCTCGTACTTCGCATTGAGCTAATCGTTATAGGCCAGATTGAAGGCGGAGGTCGGTGTAATTCCGGACGCCGTCGCCATCGCGTCCGCCGGTTGGGCCGGCTTGGTCGGCTTGGAGGTGCGCGGCTCGACCGAAGCATCCAACTTACCGGACAACTGGCTCACAGTCTCCTCCAGCTTTGCGAGTCGTTGTTCCATCCGCTGAAAGCGAGCACCCAAGTCATCGATTCGCGGCTTCGTCGCCTCTGTATCCTTACTCCGCTCCATGGCCTCCACTCGACGCATCACGGTATCGACCCGTTGATGGTCCTGGTCCTGTGTTCGTGAGATCGTCGAGAGTTGATCTCGGATTTCCATAAAATCCGCATGCTTGGCACAACCGGCGAGAACCACAACCGGGACGACCAGCCCCCAGGTCACCGAACCGGACAGCGCTGTACGGACACGCATGGTATTACCGCACCTCCTTGAGTTGAGCCAATTTGTCCGACGCTTTTCCCGCTTCGGTGCTTTTCGGATACAGCGTGACCACTTGCTTGAATGCCGACGATGCCCGCTTCTTGTCCTTCAACGCCAAATAGGCAAACCCCTTCTTCAGGATCGCAGCGGGGACCTTCTCACTGCTGGGATAGTCGATCTCCACTTTGTCATACGCGTCGATCGCTTTTTGAAAATCCTTCTTGGCCGACCAGGCGTTGCCGCGGTTTTGAAAAGCCCAGGTGTGTTTGGCGTCCTGCCGCAAGACCTGGTCGTAATCGGCAATGGCCTTGTCAAAATCTCCCTTGTCGTGCCAGGCGATGCCGCGATTGTTCAGAGCCCAGGTGTCCTTGGTGTTGATTTGCAGCGCCTGGTTGAAGTCGGCGATGGCCTTGTCGGGCTCGCCGAGGTTGCGCCAGGCATA
>CAZNBG010000143.1:0-7555 GCA_964570915.1 uncultured Nitrospira sp.
CCGGAGTCGTATGTCTATGGCGTCGGGAGAGAGAAGATAGTGATGGCACGGCGCTGTTATCGATCGGGCCAGGACCGTCGAATGTCGTTCGGTTCATCGTCAATTCCGAAGCTCCGGACGAGGCGTGGTCCGACATTACCGCCGAATCCGAGATCTTTGTCAGGGATGTACGAATGCCGGCTCTGTCGCAGTGTCAAGATCCGCAGATTTCGTTGGCGAGCTTCTCTGAACTCGTGTGCAGAGTTGCATGGGCTAAAAACGACGAGCATCCGGGAAATACATGCGGACTCACGCACGAGTGAGATATTGTGACCTATTTTTAAGTACTTCCGCTTCATGCGGCTTGCCTTTTTTAGTTCGCTTTCGTAGGATTGGGCGCCCTACGCATATTGCCTGAGGTTAGATGTGAAGGTGGAAGAGCTTCTGAATGCTAACCAACTTTCGGCTGCCGTCGCCGAAGTCTCTCGACAAGTCAAATCTCACCCGACAGACCTACGACTCAGAACAATCCTCTTCGAAACGTTGTGTTTCGCTGGGGACTACGATCGAGCGGAACGTCAGCTTGACGTGATCGGTCACCAGAATGACCAGTCTGGAATCGGCATTGAGGTCTACCGCCAGCTTATGAAGGGTGAACAAGGTCGCGAGCGCGCGCTCCAAGGAGGCATTCGACCGTCTTTTCTCATGGAACCGCCTTCACATGTTGAAATGCATATTCAGGCGCTACAGGAGATTCATGCCGGCAATGGCGACGATGCTCGTTTGTTATTGCAGCAGGCTGAATCTCGGAGATTCCCGGTGACCGGGACGTTGAACGGCAAACCGTTTTCATCCCTGCATGATTCGGATGATATATTGGCGCCCATTCTCGAATGCTTCATCAACGGTGTATATACATGGCTGCCGTTCGAGCATATCCGTAAGCTGAAGATCGAATCTCCGAGGTATCTTCGCGACACTCTGTGGATCCAAGCCTCGGTCGAGACATGCGACCGGCCGAGCGGACCTCTTTTCTTGCCGGTCTTATATTTCGATACGCATAAAGACGCCAACGATATGGTCAAACTGGGGCGATTGACGGAATGGCGTGCCGTTGCGGACGGTGTCGTAGCCGGTGTGGGGCAACGGACATTGCTCGTCGATGAGGAAGAGATCGGTCTTCTTGAAATTCGGGATCTGGAGATCGCAGAACGTAAACCTGAGATTGCATGAGTCGGTGGGAATATGGCCACGGCACCGGTCGTCAACATAGAAGATCTTTTGAAGCCCATTGCGGGGGATAGTCCGGCAGGAAAAATCGCTCGAGAGGGGAAAGAGTTTGATGTGCTGAAGGAAGCCCGCAGAGAAGAGGAGACGCTCAACCAAGGAGATTGGAAGCGTGACATCAAGGTCGCCGACTGGCAGAAGGTTGTCCAGGTTGCCTCAAAGATCCTGTCCGAGGAGAGTAAAGACCTGGAAGTGACCGTATGGCTGACTGAAGGGCTGGTGAAACGGTATGGGTTTGCCGGACTCCGTGAGGGACTCACCGTGCTTCGTGGGCTGCATACCCGCTTTTGGGATAGTGTTCATCCGATGATCGAGGACGGAGATCGTGAGGTTCGTACGGGAAGACTGTCTGTGCTGAATAAGCTCCTTCCCCCAGCAATACGGATGATTCCGCTTGTTCTGGACTCGGCAGGCCCCAGTTATGCCTATTGGCAGTACAGAGAGTCGCAAGAGGTGGACAACCTCAGAAGAGGCGCGGCTTCCGACGCCGACAAGCGGGTTCGACTCGACGAGGCGCTCAAAGAGGGAAAACTTGACGGCGAGAAATTCAATAAAGTCGCAGCTGCCACGCCGTTATCTCATTGTGCCACCCTGCTGGAGCAGACTGTGCAATGTATCCAAGAGCTCCAAGCACTGACAAAGATATTGGATGAAAGGTACGGAGAGGATGCTCCGAGTCTCCGGCTGATCGAAGAAGCCGTGATGGACTGTCAAGTGTTAGTGGATGGGTTGGTCAAGGCCAAGGGTGGGATCGGACTGCAGTCCAACCAGTCGACATCTTCGGTTCCTGATGGGAGTAAGCCTACGGAGGCCACCATGAATGCAGTATCGACACCCGTTACGGGAGACAGTTCTCATAAAGATCGAGCCTGGGCATTGCGCCAGCTCACCGAGGTGGCTGAATTTTTTCAAAAAACGGAACCGCACAGCCCGATTTCTTACCTCGTTCAGCGGGCCGCGAGGTGGGGGCAGATGCCGCTCGATGAATGGTTGCAGGAAGTCATCAAAAACCCCGGTGTCCTTGGCGAAGTTCGCGAGACGCTCGGCATCAAGTCCGAGAAGAAGCAGTGATAGTTCGTGAATAACTGGCCACAATAATTGGAGGCCCACATGGCGCAAGAAAGCATCCAGCCGAAACTCGGTCGGGTTCGTCCTCCCCGGGTCCAGATTACATACGACGTCGAGACCGGGGGGGCCATTGTGATGAAGGAACTGCCGTTTGTCGTAGGCATCATGGCGGACTTATCGGGAAAGCCCGATCAACCGCTTCCCCAATTAAAGGACCCCAAACGGAAATTTGTGCAAATCGATCGGGACAATATCAACGATGTGATGAAGGGCATCGGCCCACGGCTCGCCTATAAGGTCGACAGCAAACTGACCAACGACGACTCGAAAATCGGTGTTGAGCTTCGGTTTGGGAACATCGAAGATTTTGGACCGGAGCAGATCGCTGAGCAAGTCGAACCCCTCAAGAGGCTGGTGGAAGTGCGGAAACAATTGACGGCCCTCTTGGCAAAAACCGACGGGAACGACCGGTTGGCGGAGAAGCTGCAAGAAATCATCGGCAACACCGAGTTGCAGCAGAGGATCGGTAAGGAATCGGGAATCGGGGGCGAAGCGGCCTCTCGGAAGGAGGGCTGATCATGGCGGAGGAAGCAAAACCGGCCCAAACTGGGACTGCAGGGTCTGTTAGTTCGGAAGAAGTCGGCGTGTTGGATCAAATCATTAAGGAAACCCGAATCGGCAAAGATGATTGGGAGCGCGAACAGTCTCGCCGCCAAATCGCGACGCTGGTCGATGAGGTCATGAAAGGAACCCTCCGGGTTTCCAAAGATCTAGAGGCGACCATCAATGCGCGCATTGCGGACATCGATCGCCTTCTGTCGGCGCAACTCAATGCGATCATGCACGCGCAAGAGTTTCAGAAACTGGAAGCGTCATGGAGAGGTCTCCATTATCTGGTCATGCAGAGTGAGACGGGCACGCAGCTCAAGCTTCGCGTGCTCAATGTCAGCAAGGATGAAGTGCGAAAAGACCTCGAGAAAGCCGTGGAGTTCGATCAAAGCGCGCTGTTCAAAAAGATTTACGAAGAGGAATATGGCATGTTCGGCGGGGCGCCGTACAGTGCGTTGATCGGCGACTATGAATTTGGTCGACATCCGCAAGATTTGGGGTTGCTCGAGAAAATTTCGAACGTCGCCGCTGCCGCGCATGCACCGTTCATCTCGGCGGCAGCCCCCGGATTGCTCGGTCTGGAGAACTTCGAGGATCTGCCGAATCCCCGTGATTTAGCCAAGAAATTCGAGACGCCGGATTACGCCAAGTGGACATCATTTCGACAATCGGAAGATTCACGCTATGTCGGATTGACGCTTCCGCACGTGTTGATGCGTCTGCCGTATGGACCCGACACGGTGCCCGTCGAGACCTTCAATTTCAAGGAAGATGTGGACGGTACCGATCACAGCAAATACTGCTGGGGAAATGCAGCCTACTCGCTGGGAGCGCGTTTGACCGACGCCTTTGCGAAGTATGGATGGACTGCGGCGATTCGCGGCGTGGAAGGCGGCGGCAAAGTGGAGGGGCTACCGACGCATACGTTCCGCAACGACGAAGGAGAAATTGCACTCAAATGTCCGACGGAAATCGCCATCACTGAACGCCGCGAGAATGAGTTGTCGGGTCTTGGATTTGTCCCGCTCGTGCACTGCAAGGGGACGGACTATGCCGCCTTCTTCGCGGCCCAATCTTGTCAGAAGGAAAAGAAGTACGATACCCCCGCGGCGAACGCGAATGCTCGTCTATCAACGCAGTTGCAATATATCCTGGCGGTCTCTCGATTCGCGCACTACCTGAAAGTCATTATGCGCGACAAGGTAGGGAGCTTCATGAGCCGAAAAAACTGTGAAGACTACCTGAATCGATGGATCAAGAACTATGTCGTCAGTTCCGAGGATGTGTCGGCTGAAATCAAGGCCAAATACCCGTTACGAGACGCCAGAGTGGAGGTCGCCGAGATTCCCGGCAAGCCGGGAGCTTATCGAGCCGTAGCGTTCCTGAGGCCACATTTCCAGCTCGATGAGTTGACGGTATCGCTCAGGCTGGTGGCAGAGTTGCCGCCGCCTGCTAAGGGATAACGAAACCCGAATTGAAGAGGACGCGGCTTCCTCTTTCTCGTACTCGATCGGATCACTTCGGAGAATGTCAGCGTATCTTTTTAGGTTCACCTGGTATCTGTTTGGATAGAGCAATCCGCATTGGCTTCGAAGAAACGCGCGGTGGTGCCAATTGATTGTGGCTGGAGAACGGTGAACGTTCTCAAACACATAGGCAAATAGTCTCGATAAAAATGTCGGGTGAGCAGAATGGCATGTGTCTTGCGCGGTCAGTATCTATCATTACGCAGCGTCATCTCATCAATTGGAAGGAGCGATCGCCATGGCAAACCTGGTGCAGAAGGGATTCTTGAAGTTGGAAGGGCCAAAGTTTCAGGGTGACAGCACTGCCAGCGGATTCGAAGACCAGATAGCGGTGCTTGATGTGTCATTCGGTGTCACTCAAGCAGGGAAATATGAGGCCACTCCCAAAACGATTATCACGAATGCAACAGATTGCAGTGTAAGAAAGTATATGGGAGCGTCGAGTCCTGAGTTGGCTCAGGCCTGCGCTAAGAAAACGCCCATCGACAAAGCCACGATTACGTTTCCCGGTCGATTGACGCTGACGCTGTCGAAATGTCTTGTAACCAGCGTGAATCCCGCCTTGAATGTGGAAGAAGATATGCCGACAGAGGTCATCACCCTGGGTTTCCGGAAGGCCGAATGGACTTACGAACAGGACGATAAAAAAGGAACAGGGGCTTTCGATCTCGATTCACTTCAGTAGTCCTCGGCATGAAGCATGCTGGGTACGCTCACCTTGTGTTCTCCATTCTGCAGCGGATGGACAGAATGGAGAGCAACGGGGAATGGCTTCTGAGGACATTGAGACAGAGTGATGTGATCGGCGATGAGCGCAACGAACCCCATTTTGACCAGTTCCGTTCTCGATCGCTTACTCGATGATGATCCCCGAGCGGGCGATCCGTATCTAGATCCGCTCGACATCAAGGATGCCGCCGGATTGATTGCGCGGCTGAAGCGATCCGACGACCAGCTCTCCGCCTATATCCGCAGCCAATTTCTTCCCGAATGGCAAGAAGCCTTGAACGCAGCCGACCCTAGCGCTTCTCTGCGGCATGAAGTGCTCACCGTCTTGACAGACGGCCTCAATCAGGTGATCCGAGGGCCACTCTTATACGAGCCCAAGCGATTCGGAGGAGAACGGCTCACGAGTGAAATCACACGTCTTATGGAGGGCAGTCGGACAGTTACCCATACCGCGACACTCAATCGTATTCTGCTCGATGAAGTGTTCGGCGATGCCATTCACAGAATGCGGAGGCCGCATCCCCACGGCGTCGGCATCCGGGAACTGATAGCCGCTATTTCAAGAGACCTGGAGGCGCTGTTGAACACCCGGCGTGAATTGCTCCTTGGTCTCGAACCTCAGTTCAAGGAACTTGGTGACTCCTTGCTCATGTTGGGACTTCCCGACTTCACGAGTTATAGTCTGTTGAATGCCGACCATCGAAAGTCGATCCGTCGGGCCATCGAGGAAGCCGTGGCGAACTTCGAGCCACGCTTGAAATCAGTGCGCGTCACGTTAGAGCCGACAGAGCCGTTGGACCCTCGGCTGCATTTCCGGATCGATGCCCTCTTGCGCATCGATCCGTGGTCGGAGCCGGTCATGTTCGATGCGTCTCTTCAGGTGGGCACACATGCATACCAGGTTCGCGGAGAAGCATCGTGAACCAGGAATTGCTGCAATATTATGAGCGCGAGCTGTCGGTCCTCCGACACCTGGGACAAGAGTTTGCTCAGACGTACCCAAAAGTAGCCGGGCGTCTGTCGCTCGAGCCCAACAAATGCGAAGACCCTCACGTCGAACGCTTGATCCAGGCGTTCGCATTCCTGGCGGCGCGTATCCACAAAAAAATCGACGATGAATTTCCTGAAATCACCGATGCGTTGCTGGGCATGCTGTACCCTCACTACTTGGCTCCGATTCCTTCGATGTCGATCGTGGAGTTCGTATTGGATCCGGAACAGGGAAAACTCACGAGCGGTTACCTGATTCCTTCGGGTACCCAACTGTATTCACGCCCGATCGATGGCACACAATGCCGATTCAGAACGACGTATCCGACGACGCTATGGCCAATCAAGGTGACGTCCGTCAAAGTGCATCCGGCGGACCGTGCCCTGCCGAACGGAAAACCTGGGTCGGTCGTTAAGCTGGAGTTGGAGGCTCTGGGCGGCCTTACATTCAAAGATCTGCAAGTCGATCGATTGCGGTTTTATCTGCATGGGGAAGCTAAGACCTCCTATGCCTGGTATGAATTGCTCATGAACCACTCATATGAAGTACGCTGTCAGGCCGTCCCGATCAAACCGGGAGACAAACCGACAGTCTTGCCGGCCGGCAGTTTGCGCCCGGTTGGGTTCGGGGTTGACGATGGATTGTTGCCGTATCCCACTCACGGCTTGCTCGGCTACCGGTTGTTGCAGGAATACTTCACGTTTCCTCAGAAGTTCCTTTTTGTCGAAGTCGTCGGGCTGCGGCATGCGTTACGAGGCAATTCCGCAACCAGGCTTGAGCTGCAAATCGTGCTGGATCAGCCGCCGGCCATGGATCATCAGGCCGGCCCGGAGGTGTTCAAGCTGGGTTGTGTGCCTGTCGTCAATCTCTTTACGAAGATGGCCGAGCCGATTCGTATGGACCAGACTCAATATGAATATCGGGTGATTCCCGATCTCAGGCGGCCGCTCGCGCATGAAATTTACTCGATCGATGCCGTCTCTCTGGTGTCCCGCGACAAAGAGACCGTCAGGGAGGTGCAACCGATTTATTCCTTGAAGCACGTTCGGCCGGAGTCCGATCAAACGGCATTTTGGTATCACATGCGACGCCCTTCGGAACAGAAACATGACAGCGGTACTGACGTGTATCTCTCGGTCGTCGACCTTCTCTTCAATCCGGCGACTCCGGTTGGGGATACGTTGATGCTCTCCACGACGTGCACCAACCGCGGGCTGCCCGCGCGATTGATGATGGACGATCCGCGCGGGGATTTTGAACTCGAGAAGGCAGCGCCGCTTTCGAAGATCTGCGCGTTGGTCAAGCCGACCATGCCGGTGAGGCCGCCGCTAGGCGGGGAAATGGAGTGGAAATTGAACTCACACCC
>CAZNBG010000144.1:0-7382 GCA_964570915.1 uncultured Nitrospira sp.
AGCGGGGAGCGAGTGATATACGATGGCCGAAGGCTCGTACCACAGACGCTGCCCTGCGCCTAATGCCCGAAAGCCAAATTCCGTGTCCTCGCTGCGGGTTTCTGAACCGGGACGGGGTCCCAAATCCGTGCGGAAACCGCCGACTTTCTCGAACACTTCCCTACGAAAAGCCATGTTAGTGCCGAAAGGAGCCTCGAGAAGTTCGCCAGGTTGCAAGCCAAGATCGAAGATGGCAAGTGGAGCCAATGCATATTTGGCTTCAAGAGAGAGCCAAGTGGGCGGCGTGAAAGTGCGTTCTGGCAGAATGCGCCCTCCCGCACCCGACCACTCTTTCTTCTGAAAAACAGCCGTGAGATTTTGCAGCCATTTGGTGTCTACCATCACGTCATCATCGATGAAGGCCAAGATTTCGCCACGTGCCTCTCGGATGCCGGTATTGAGCGCGTAGGATTTACCCTGTTGCGGCTCAAACAAATAACGAAACCGCCCCGGGTATCGTCGACAGAATTCCTCCACAACGTCGCGGGTCTTATCTCTTGAGTTGTTGTCCACGACCAGAACTTCCCAAGAGATAGCGTCCGGCAAATGAGAAGCCACGACGCTTTCCAGAGCTGTTGCCAGGCTGTGGCAGCGGTTGTAAGTGCAAAGGATTACGGAAACTTTCATACGCGATTTTCTTTGCTGTTTATGATAGCGGGAGGCAGGTTGCCGCCACCAATATTACTCCGTGAACTCGAATGCAGGATTTCGACTATCTGACCAAACGTCATCCAGACTAGACACTTGCAATAAAATCTCTGCTGCGGATCGAATGCGAAGAGCCATCCAATCATTCGGCTTCGGAGTGGACGCAGCACGATGCCGAGGATGAACCAGATCGTAGGCCTACGGCCTTTCTCCCGGATCAATGCGCGACCGTGGTCGTAGAGGAAATGAAGAAAGTATTCTTTTTGGATTCGGTTTTCAAGCACTGCGTGATGAACGATAGCAGAGGGCTCGTACCACAGACGATCACCACCTTTAAGCACGCGACGCCCAAATTCAGTGTCTTCGCCGCGGATTTCTGAGCCGGGGCATGGACCGAGATCCGGACGGAAAAGCCCATACTTTTCGAAAATTTGCTTCCGAAAAGCCATGTTGGCTCCGTAAGGTGCTTCCGTGAGCTCCGAACCCTCCCGACCTTTGTCGAACAGGGCAAGAATTCCACCCAAATCGTAAGGCCCTTCCAGAGCCAACCAGGTTGGTGGGGTGAAGTTAAGCGGCGGAACGATGCGGCCTCCTACGCCCGCCCAGGTGTCGTTCTTCAAGGGGGCCGTAAGGTTGTATAGCCAAGTCGGCTCAACGGTCACATCGTCATCCATGAAGGCCAGGACCTCTCCTTCTGCCTCACGAATGCCTCGATTTAAGGCGTGGGATTTGCCCTGTTGCGGTTCAAATAGGTAACGAAATCGATCGGGATACCTGCGGGAGTAATCCTCTGCGAGCTCACGGGTCTGATCGCTCGAATTGTTATCGACCACAATCACTTTCCATTCGATCGATTCAGAAAGGACTTGGGCAGCGACACTATCTAGTGCCTTCGACAGACTCTGGCACCTGTTGAAGGTGCATATGATGACTGTAATCTTCATCGATTCGCGCTATTCGTTGTGTGTTTTTGTCGAGCGGCTAGTTGGCGATGGAAGAGCGTCACGACTGATCAAACGTCGCAACATTCTTCCAGCGATCAAAGTGAGTCCGCATTTGCGTCAGCATTATTTTACGGGCCAACGTTACGTCACGGCAGCGATTTTGAGGGCCTTGTCACGCGAGGAAAAAGACGCTTGATTGGAGAAGAGGCTATCGTAGGCAGCGCGACTCACCGCTGAGGCCAAGTGCTCAGAAGAAAGAGCATGCACGATGGCGTCTGCAAACGCTTGGGGAGTGTCATGGGCCTGAAGGCCCGCCTGTTCGATGCGGTCCATTGGCATACCGCGATACGCTTTCGACGTGCCGACGAAGGGCTTCCCGAGTGCAAGCGCTTCGATGGTCTTGATTGAGATACCCGTCCCGGAAACCATCGGGGCGATAACGCATCGCGCAGCACAATAGAACGGAGCGAGTTCCGCGGTCTGACCCACAAAGTAGGAACCAAACGCCTGATAGAGTTCTGGCAGCTCCTTGCGCACCAACGTGTCGATTGCGCCCACAATTTTGATTCGGTATCCGCACTGGGCGATAACGGGCCAGACCTGTTCGAAGAACCACTTGATAGCGGCACGATTAAAATCCGTGCTTTGGCCCACAAATAGCAAGTCAATCGGATCGGTAGAAGACTGACGAACAGCATGTACAGTGGAAACAAAAGTTTCATCTATTGTTGGCATGGCGAGAACGTGTTGTTTGTGTGGCAAACGCAGCTTGAAAAAGTTGAAATCGTCTACGGAGAGATGAACGAGCACGTTCGCTTTGTTGAGATGTGCGATTTCGGAGTGGAGTAGCCGCTCCAAGTTGTCATGACGATGCGTCCAAGGGTTGATCTCGCCCCTATCCTCCAGAAGCTGAGACTGGACGTCATGGGTATCAAGGATCATCGGCACACGGTGACCAGATTGAACTGCTCTCCCGAGCAAGCGCCGCGCGAAGCCCAGCGTGAAGACGTGATTGACGTGGATTAGGGTAACCGGCAGTCCGTGAATGAAGCGGATCGCCTCCTCAGGCAATTCCGCCGACTCTGCCGTAAACACGATCCAGTCGAGCGCCGTGCCGCGGAATGAATGTCTAACCCAAGCCGTATACTTTGCGGTGACAAACCTTCGCTTGTCGATCGCGGCAAAGAAGATCTGATCGGCTCCCAATTCTCGCATGCCGGCCTTGATGTCTTCCCAATCCGGGTGAGTTTCCGTAAAAGAGTTATGAATCGGGACACAGACAAAAGCAGTCAGGTAGCCGCGATTTCGGTAATACACAATCTGATTCTGCATTACGCGGGCCGTACCACTCCGTGGCCAAGGAGGGCCCACGATGATGACGGCCGGGGATTTCGTCGCCGACGTGTTCATCGTCGATTTTTCATACATTACTTCTATTATGTTTTCGTTCACGGTACGAGTTTAAAGTTAGTGTTGTTCGTTCCTGCACTAAATGAACGTCGGAAGATTTCGACGAGTTCGCCAGCAATCGCCCAAACGTGGCACTTATTGAAGAATCTTTTTTGTGGGTCGGATTCCCGAATCCACCACCAGACCCTTTTCGGTAAGATGTGCAAAAGGCGATTTGAGAAACTAATAAGGGGACGCGGAATGATTCCGATAGGGCGACGGTCCCCCTTTTCGCGAATTAGAGCACGTCCATAGTCATAGTGATATGCGAGAAAATATTCTTTCTTGAGACGACTTTCTGCAACCGCATGGCGGACGATCGCAGAAGGCACATACAGGATCGTTCCTCCGCCCTTCATGACTCTCGAGCCAAACTCTGTGTCCTCATACCGAATCTCACTTCCGGGAGAAGGGCCAAGGTCGGTACGGAATCCACCGTATTCAACGAATATTTTTTTTCGAAATGCCATATTGTTGCCAATCGGAGGCTTGGACATCGGACCGGCCTCGGGGCCGAGATCAAAGAGTGCGAGTATGCCCATCAAAGAATGGTGACCCTCGGTGGCCATCCAAGGCGGCGGAGAAAAGTCTCTTGGCAAATATACACGTCCACCTGTGCCAGCCCATTCGGAATCTGACAGCGGCTTTGTCAGCTCGTAGAGCCAATTCGGTTCAACAGTAACATCATCATCTATGAAGGCCAGTACGTCTGCTTCCGCCTCACGAATGCCTCGATTTAAAGCGTAGGATTTCCCCTGTTGCGGCTCAAATAAGTAACGAAAATGGTCGGGGTCGCGACGGCAAAAAGCTTCGGCCACCTCACGCGTCGTGTCCTTAGAATTGTTATCGATAATGAGGACTTGCCATTCGAAGGAATCTTGCATTCGTGAGGCCGCGACGCTTTCAAGAGTTTGCAGCAGACTCTGGCAGCGGTTATAGGTACACAAAATGACTGTAACTTTCATCTCTTCCTCTTACTGCTGACTCGGAGCGTGGGGCTGCACTTTGGGGGTCGTCAGATTGAGTCCAAGCGAAATAGCTACTTTCCTGCAGACAAGGTTTCCGACCGCTTGTGATTCTTTGCTCGAGACTGTCGACCGTAGATTTCGGCCAGCTCACCCGCAGCCATCCAAATGCGCATCTCCCGGAAAAATCGCACTTTGGAATCCGTAGCAAACATCCAGCGAATCGTCCTGGAGAAGATACTTAAAAAGTGCCGTGGAACGCCGAGATAGGGTTCACGCAAGCCATCTTGCCGGAGCATGGCTCGTCCATAAGCAAACCACCATGAGCGGAAATATTTTTTTGTGAGACGTTCTTTCGGGATGGGATGGTAAACGACCGCCGAAGGTTGATACCACAGGCGCTGGCCAGCTCTCAATAGCCTGTGTCCGAACTCCGTGTCCTCGTTGCTCATTAGGCTGTCGCCGCTTCGGCCCAGGTCGAGGCGAAATCCGCCATATTTCTCAAACACGGCTCTTCGATAAGCCATGTTTGTTCCGAAGGGCGGTTTGGTCAACTGGCCTGCCTCTGGCCCCAGATCAAACAGTGCCAAAACGCCACCTAGATTCATCGGATTATCCAGAGGTAGCCACGAAGGCGGCGTGAAATCCCCGGCGGGAAGAATTCGTCCGCCGGCTCCGGCATACTCCGGATTCTGGAAAGGAGACGTTAATTCCCGGAGCCAGTTGGGTGCCACGGTTACGTCATCGTCCATAAAGGCGATGATATCGCCCCGCGCTTCTTGGATCCCGCGGTTGCGGGCATGAGAAAGGCCCTGACGTAATTCAAAGAGATATCGAAACCTACGCGGATGCAGGTTGCAAAACCTCTCGGCTACCTGGCGGGTATGATCTTTCGAATTGTTGTCCACCACCAAGACTTCCCATTCGACACATTCGGGAAGCTGCGAAGCAGCTATACTCTCAAGGGCCACCGTGAGAGTCTCGCCCCGATTGTAGGTGGACAAGATGACCGAGATCTTCATGAGTTGGTTGGCAAATTCTGCATGACGAGGTCGAATGCTTCGTCGCGTGAGGCGAAAGAGGCCCGTGTGGAAAATATCCTATCGTAGGCAGCTCGGCTTAAGGCTCCAGCCTCTGCTTCCTTGGCAAGTGCATGCGCCAGAGCGTCCGCAAAGGCCTGTGGGTCGTCGTGCGCGCGAAGCCCTGTTTCTTCTATCTTTTCCATTGGCATTCCGCGATAGGCCTTCGACGTACCAACGAATGGCTTCCCCAAGGCGAGCGCTTCGATCGTCTTGATCGAAGTGCCAGTTCCGGAAACCATCGGAGCAATAACGCAACGCGCGGCGCGATAATATGGGGCTAAGTCGGTGACTTCACCAACGAAACAGGAGCGAAATTCTTCGTAAACGTTGGGCAGGAATAGACGTACGAACGATTCCACCGCACCTACTATCTTCAGGTTGTAGTTTCGGTGTGCAATGCGAGGCCACACCTCGGCGAAAAACCACCTCATAGCGTCAAGATTCGCTCCGTGGCCTTGCCCAACGAATAACAGGTCAATGGCTTCTTCCGGCGTTGGCACTGGTGTTGCATTCACCTTGGCGATGAATGCCTCATCAATCGTGGGCAAGACCAAAACGTGGGGCCTGTTGGGCATTCTAGTTTGAAAGAAATGAAAATCGTCCACGGAGAGATGAACGAGTACATCCACCTTTCTCAATAGCGAAAATTCGGAATGAATTGTGCGCTCGAGTACATCGGGCTTGTGTGTCCAAGGGTTTAGCTCGTGCCTATCTTGCAAGAGGTGCGATTGAACGTCATGGGTCTCAAGAATGATCGGCATCCGAGCATGGCGGCCTTCCAATTTCTTGCGCAACCGGAGGGCGAAGCCAAGCGTTTGGACGTAGTTGACGTGAAATAGGGCCACGGGCATACAGCGCAGGAACTGAATAAGATCATCAGGTAGTCGGACCGAATTGCCCATCGCAAACTGCCAGTCAAGAGCTGTTCCCTGGAATACATGACGGACTGAGGCGATATACTTGGTTAACTGGTATCTGTTCTTGTCAAGGGGGGCCAAGAACGACCTGTGGGCGCCCAATTCACGAATGCCTTCGCCGATTTCATTCCAGATCGGACTTGATCGCATGAAGGCCCGATGGAAAGGGACGATGACCAAGACAGTTTGGAATCCACGCAGGCGATAGTAGTCAATCTGATTCTTTATCACCAGTGCGGCGCCGCTCCTTGCGTAGGGAGCGCCAACGATAACTACTTGTGGAGGACGCACCGCAAGATTCCCCACTGATCGGCCGGAGCTTACGGACCTGACTGACTCAGGCTGAGGGTCAGTCTGGTCCTTTGCTGCTGTTCCCACATCTTTTTCCTTAACACTAGAATAGTTGAGCTTCATCGGGATTTTTCATTCCGTGGAACGTGGAGAACGAGAAGTAGTTACGAAAACAATCAAAAATCTAACAAGCTCTGGCGGCCGTGGGGACGTTTCCTGCTACCCCATTTATTGCCTGACTGTTCGATGTTGGCGGCAGCTTTCCACGACCTCTCCGAGCGTGTGAAGGGCGTGGACTTCACAGAAGAACCTCCCTTGTGGACTCATGAACCAGCGCCGATCCAATGAAGACATCCATCGCAGCTTGCGTTTAAAATCTCTGAGGCAGTACCGAGGAGCCCTCCAAATAGAGAGCCGTTGGCCCGCTTGACGAGCCATCGATCGCCCATGAGCGAACCAATATGATCGGAAGTATTTCTTCTTGAGTCGTTCTTCGTACACAGGATGATTGACCACAGCCGACGGTACGTAGCACAGGCGCTCGCCCGCCGCCATTAACCTCTCGCAAAATTCCGTATCCTCGTTGCCGATCATGCTCTTCCCACGGCGGCCCAGATCTGTTCGAAAACCCCCATATTTCTCGAACATGATTTTTCGAAAAGCCATATTGGCGCCAAAGGGAGCTTTGTCTAACACACATTCCTGGTCACCTAGATCGAATTGAGCAAGTGATGATGCCAAGTTAAATGGACCGCTGATCGCCATCCAGTGGGGTGGCAGGAAATCGTGTCCCGCGCGAATGCGCCCTCCGGCACCAGCGAATTGGCTGCCCTGCAGCGGCGCTGTCAGATTCTGTAGCCACACGGGATCGACCGTAACATCATCGTCGGTAAAGGCGATGATCTCGCCGCGCGCCTCCACAATGCCAGCATTGCGCGCATGAGATAAGCCTTGATTTGGTTCAAATAGGTAACGAAAGCGGCCAGGATAGCGGCGGCAGAAGTCTTCAATGACGCGCACCGCCTCGCGAGCACGGTTGGCGTTCGC